>CANQTR010000040.1 GCA_947626805.1 uncultured Clostridia bacterium | reverse complement strand
TTGACATAATGCATTCCTTGATGTCGTTGCGTATGGGAAATCGCCCGACGAGGTGGTTCGCGCAAACGCCGCACGCCGCGCCGGACGGTAAAATCGCAAGTGTGTCACTGCACGTCGCGCGATGGAGCAAAAACGTGAGCGCACCACTGCCCGCCGCGCGGGGGAGTAAAAACGCAAGTACGTCACTGCACGCCGCGCGGTGGAGCAAAAACGCAAGTATGCCGCTGACCGCCGCGTGGGGCAGTAAAATCGCAAGTGTGTTACTGCCCGCCGCACGGGGTAATAAAGATTTCTCGTGGGTTGACATAATGCGTTTCTTGCCATCGTTGCGCATGGGAAATCGCCCGACGGGGTTGCTTGCGAAAACGTTGACCGTCGCGCGGGCAGTAAAAACAACGCAAGCGCACCATTGACCGCCGCGCGGTACAGCAAAAACGCGAGCGCGCCGAGCAGTCCTATCGACGCCGCGATGAAACCGACAGGTCCGGCAGGGTCTCGTTCATGGCGCGATGACACCGAACAGGTCGAGCTGTGTTCCGTTCACGGCGCGTTTTCCCCGCTCTTCGAGTCCTCATCGGTTGACATAATGCGTTTATCGTCATCGTTTCGTTTGGAAAACTGTTTGACGAGATTGTTCGCGCAAACGCTGCACGCCGCGCACAGAACCCCCTGGGTCATGGACGCATACAGCGCCTGCAGCAGTCCCGCGCCCTCGCCCCAGAAATAGACGAAACACACGCCGACGCCCGCGCCGCAAAGCACGAACGGTATCAGCCAATCCCGCATCGGGCTACGCTTGAGCAGCATCCCGACGACGTACAGCACCGGCACGAGCACGAACAGCTCGCTCCGCAAGTATGCGGTCAAGTCGATTTGCATACGGAATCCTCTCCTTTCATAGGTTTACATAATCCGAACTACTTGCGCGCGCTGCCGAGGCGCAAGCCCTGCTTTTTTCGCCTGCCGGTAGAATGCCTCGAGCGCGTCGGAGAGCCCCAATTCGCCCGCGACGAACGCGAACTGCCCCACATCCCGGCTGTGCTCGTAGAGGTAGCGAAGCCGGTTGTCCCGCGCGGTCCGCTCCGCCCGCGCCGCGACCTCCTCGCCGCTGTAGCCGGAGTGGCGGTAACGTATGCGGTCAGGTCGATTTGCATACGGAATCCTCTCCTTCCATTGGTTTACATAATTCGCACTACTTGCGCGCGCTGCCGAGGCGCAAGCCCTGCTTTTTCGCCTGCCGGTAGAACGCCTCAAGCGCGTCGGAGAGCCCCAATTCGCCCGCGACGAACTCGAACTGCCCCTCGTCCAGACTATGCTCGTAGAGGTAGCGAAGCTGGTTGTCCCGCGCGGTCCGCTCCGCCCGCGCCGCGACCTCCTCGCCGCTGTAGCCGGAGTGGCGGTAAAGGCTGTACGCCGTGCGGTAGCAGACCTCGTAGGCGTGCTCGGCTTTCTCGCGCAAGTCCGCCGTCACGCGGTCCGCCGTCGCCGCCGTTTCCGGGTCGTAGCCCATGGACTGCAGATTGAACAGCAATTCCGTTTCATAATCGTCGCTTAAGCGATAATTCGCGAGCACTTTGTCCAGCAATTCCTTGACCGCCGACTGCTGGGGCAGGGTCAGCCCCTTGCCGTTCCCGCCGGCGGACGAAACGATTTGCTTCGCGAGCGTCGCCGCCTTGACCTCGGGGTCGTACCCCTTGCCGAACAGGACGCCGTCCGCCGACGCGCTCTTTCCGGACAGCGAGCCGACCGTATTCCCCGTCGCGCGACCGAGCGTCTGCCCGAAGCCCTTCGGGTCCGCCGCGGCGGCGGAAAGTCCCTTTTCGGCGAGGAAATCGGCGAGTCCCTTGCCGGTTTCCGCTTCCTCCTTCGACCCGGACGCGGCTTTCGCGGCGGCGTCCGCCGCTTTTTGCGCCGCGATTGCCGATTCGCGGTTCGCCTCCGCCGACGCGAGTTCGGACGCGAGGTCGGCGCGCTTTTCGGCGCTGTCCGCGCGCTGTTTCGCGTAGGAGAGGTCGAGTTCGTGCTGTCGGTTCGCCAAATCCACGTCGAGCGCCGCGTCGCGGCTCTGCCGGTCGCTGTCGATGCCGGCGAGTTGGTTCCGCAAGGCGACGAGCAGGTCGAGGCTGGTTTGCGCGTTCTCCCCGGACAGCGCGAGTCCGCGCGAGGCGAGCCGTTGCTCGTAGTTCCGCTCGGTCAGCCGCGTTTCGATACCCGCCTGCCGCTTTTGTTCCGCCGCTTGCGCCGCCGATTCCTTTTTTTGCGCCTCGTATTGCGCCTGTGCGTTCCGCCGCGCGGTCTCGTACAGTTTCGCGAGCTCCTCCGCTTCGGCGGAATAGCTTTCGAGCGCCGCTTTCGCGCGGGCGATTGCCTCATCATATTGCGTGCTGGATGCCATTTCTCAAATACCTTCCTTTCCGTATCACGAGCAAGCTCAACTCGCTCCATTCAAAATCCGTCGACGCGTCCGTCTGCAGCACCGACAACCGCACGCGGTCCGCCGTCGGCAGACCGCCGCACCGCAACGACCCGCTCCGCACCCGCCCCGCGCCGCAAGACAGGTACACATGCTCGTACCCCGTCGAAACGCCCGCCGGCAACTGCTCCCCGCCGAACGAGAACAGCAACCGCACGTCCCCGCACGCGTGGACCGTCCAATCCAGCCGCGCCGGCTTGACGCGCTCGCCCGCGACGGTCAGGTACGGGCTCTTGCAGGTCGCGTCGAACGCCCCCTCGATGTCGGTCCCGACGTCCGGGTCCAAACAGACGACGCGCGTTCCCGACGCGAAGTACAGCTTGCCGCCGTACTCGACCGGGTACTTCGCCCGCAAGCCGGTATACCGATACCACGCGCCGATGCGATAGCGATAAACGAGCGCGCCGGTCCCGCCGAAGAAGAAGAACAGCTCCCCCGTCGCCCGCAAATTGAACAGGCACATCTCGTCGTACGCCGCGTGCGCCACCGCGCGCCGCATCGTTTCCTCGACCGGTTCGGAAAAGCACTTCGCGTTCCGCTCGTTTTCGACCGTCGTCGACGTCCACCGGTTCAGCCCGTCCGCGCACAGCGTCACCGGGTCGTTCTCCATGATGCACCCGACGTTCCGCAACAGGCTTCCCTTTTCGCCGTTGAGGTTATACACCGGAAACGACGCATATGTGTTGCCTAACGCGTCGGTTTGCAGTTCGCAATAGGAGTAGAACGCACGGTCCTTGGTGAAGATGAGCTGGCGGTCGTACTGGGAGATGATGTCGGTGATTTCCGAGTCGCCGATGACGGTATAGTTGTTTTCCGGGAAGTATTCGGCGGACGGCTGACCGTCTGCCAGTTCCGAATGGTAGCGGACGTTCGGGTGGTCCGGGTTGCCCCAGAGGAACACGTGCCCGTCGGTACTGCCGCCGAACAGCATGACCCCGGTCGCCTGCAGAATCGTGTCCCGCTTATCCTCGCCCGCCCGGTACATGATTTCCAGAATGTGCCCCTCGCCGAGCGGGTTCGTGAACGTGACCGTGCCGTTCTCCTTGTCCGACGACGCGAGCGTGACGACGCCGTACTGCCCGTCGAGCAGGATGTTCGTGATTCCGTCGAGCCCCTTTTCGGGCAGGTGGTAGACCTTGTCCGTCGCGGTGGTCACGAATTGCGCCCGGCGCGAGGTGGTCAGCAGGTTCACGTCCTCGAACGGCTCGCCCGCGCCCGCCGGCGTGCTGCCGACGATGACGAGCGGGATATACCCGGCGACCTCGTGGACCTCGCTGCCGTCGTACTTGCTGTAGCGGGTCGGCGTCTTGATGTACACCTGCTTGTTGAACTCGAAAAAGGTGCACCTGCCGCTCCCGATGCTGCCGATGATTTGTTTCGACGCAAAATCGGCGCCCGCGCGGTACAGCACGCCCCCCGCCGCGTACAGGAAGTGGTGCTCCGTGCCGAGGTAGCCGCTCCACATGCCGTCGATGGGTACGTTCGTCGTCAGCACCATGCGCTGCCCCGGGCGCTTGCGGATGGTCCGCGATTCGGTCACGCAATAGTTCGTCAGTTCCTGTGCCGTCGACAGGTTGTCGCTGAACCGCACCCGCTCGTCCAGCCCGCGGAACGCCGTCGCGCGCAATACGCCGTTCATGTGTACACCTCGGTGATGCTGTGCGTGTTGCTCTTGCCGTCCGACAGCAGCGCCGCCCGTGCCTCCCGCGCGTAGGTCAGCAGCGCGCCCGCGAGTTCGCCGTCCTCCTCCGCGATGAGCGCCGCCGCGAGTCGGTACGGCAGCAGCGCCCCCGCGACGGTCTCCGGCAGCGGCACTTCGTCCGCCAGCGTGTTCAGTTTCTTCGGGATTAGCGTCGAACGCTCCACCCGCTCGCTCAACGGCGTCAGCTCCGTTATCAGCAGGTTCAGCAGCCCGAGCGACCGGCTCTGCAGGTCCTTCAGGTCCTCCCGCAACGCGCTTTCGCCGCTTTCGCCGCCGTGCGCCAGCCCGCACAGGTCCAGCGCCGCTTGAAATACTTCGTTTCCTGTCATGTTTGTGTGTTTTTTTCTCCTTTCTGGGTAGGGTTTGTACAAGGGGGTACGGGGGTACGAGGGGTACGGTGGGGGTACCAGTACCCCCACACCCCCGTTGCGCGAATTTCCCGGCTTCGCCGGTAAATTCGAGGGTGGGAAAGAGAATTGTTCGCCCCCCCTGCCCCGAAATTCGCAAGAAATTTTTGCAAATTTCTTGCGAACACCGAATGTTTCACTTGCGGCTCAACCGCGAGCCGCATTTTCGCTCTACGCGTTGCGTAGAGCGAAAACCGTGAAAATTCGCATCAGATTTCCCGCGAAAGCCGTCCCCCCGAACCCAATTTTGCGTTTGGTGCTTACTCGTTTTTTACGTCATCCCCCGCATTTCGCCTGCTCCAGCGGTCCGCATTTGCGAACCGCCCTCGCTCGCCCGCACGAACCTAATCTGGGGGCGAGATTGCGTCAGCAATCCGGCGAACTTGGGGGTGACTTTTTTCCCGCACAAAGGTACAAATTACCGCCGACGCGTTTTAAAATAATTCCCGCATTCGACGGCAGTCGAATGCGCGCTACGGGGGGTGCGGGGGGACGAGTTCCCCCGCCGTACTCCTCGTACTCCTCGTACTCCTCGCCCCCCTTTTTGCAACGTCAATACGTCGTGACGTTTCGCTGGAGCAGGACGCCGATACGGGTATTGGTGGTAGAGAGTGACGATTCCGCCTCGAGCTTGAAGTAGAATTTCCCGTCGGCGCGAACGAACGCGGCGGTATCGACCGGAATCGCGGCGAACTTCTGCTTTTCGAGCTCGAACGCCTTCTCGCCGGCTGCTGCAGGTCCGTCGCCCGCGTGCAGCGTCACGGTGATGGTCGTCCCGGCGGACGACGCGTCGATAAGCAGCAGCGCCGGTCCCGCGCCGCCCGCGCTGATATCCGCACAGCACTCGTCGCTCGACGCGGAAACCGCGACCTTCGTCATCGTCACGGTCTGCAGACCGTCCGCGTTCGTAAAAACCGTAGAATTATAAGTCGTCATAATCATCTTTCCTTCCTATTATTATATAGCTGTTGTTCAGTTCGCCCCTTCGGCGACGGGCGCACAGACCAGTTCCTTCGGGCGAATGACCTTCGCGCCGAACACGAGCCGTCCGCGGACCGCCTTATCGAAGGACTTTTCCATGCGGTCGATGACTTGCGTTTCAAGCACCTGCTCGGCATAGGCGATGGCGGAGTAGGAGCCGGCGAGCATCATGGTTTTCCCGCCGACGACCGCGAGCTGGTTGGACACGTAGACGTCGCAACCCAGTTCGTCGGTGAACCCGACGGCGCCGGTGCCGTGCACGCCGTTGTTGATTTGGAACTTGACGCCCGCGAGCAGCAGTTTCGCCTTGACGAACGGCGGCACGACAATCCAGATGCGCCCGTCCGGCACGTTCTGCTCCTCCAGTTTCTGCTTGACCGACGCGACCAGCGAAAGCACGTTGTCCGACGTGACCGTCGTGTCCGTCAGCGTGGTCCCCGCGTCGCCGTACAGCCCGAACACGTACGCGTCCGCCTCGTTGCGGAGCAGGTAGGACGCGCGCCGGGTCTGGCTGTCCGCGAGCCCGATGCAGGAGCGCAACTCTTCGAGGTCCTTCACCTTGAACGAGAACGCTTTGTCCTGGTCGACGTAGAGCGTCGTGGCGCTGTCGTTTACGTCCTCGTAGGTCAGCTCGCCTTCGTAGTCGTACACCGACGGGTCGTTCAGCCCGACGAACGTCACCGCGTCGCCCTTGTTCTTGATGTCGCCGACGAACGTCGTGTTGCACACCGTGTTCGCGAGCAGGTTGTCCTCGTTGCTCCGAATGATTTCCGCACTGATGATTTTTTCAATGCTGTTGTAATTCGCCATGTTTCATGCAGTCCTTTCTGTCTTTTTGTGTTTTGTGTGTGTTGTGTGTGTTTTGTGTTGTGTTGTGTGTGTTGCCGATATCCCGTTCCGCCGCTTTCCCGCGCGCCGGGGTGCCTTTTTTGTGTTTGTGTTACGGACCGTTCGCCGGTCATGCGTCGCACCGCGCGTGGGGGGTAGGTCGGCGAAAAGGGGGGTACGAAGGGGGGTTACGAGGGTACGTGTGGGGGTGCCAGCACCCCCACGCCCCCATTTGTTTGGGGGATTTCATAGGGACACATCAACGGACCGCGTTCACGCCTTGCTTTTGCGTTAGGGCGACCCCCAAAGTACGTGACCGCTACGCGGTTTTCGCCCCCAATTTACCTTCCTGCCACGGGGGAGGGGTGCAAAGGCGGGGCAAAAAAGCGCTTTACCGCCAATTCTTCATCGAGCGGACGACGTTGCCGTAGTTTTTCGCGATGTCCCGCACGGACATACGCTCGATTTGCTCGGGCGTGAAGGACGGCTCGGTACTGCCCGACACGTCGCTCGCCGCCGCACCGCTTCGCGCCGCCGCGTCGCGGTTCGCCTGTTCGGCGCGGTTGGTCAGCGCGTAGAGCGCGTAGGCGTGCCGCAAATCCGTGCCGCCGGAGACCTCGTCCCAGACCGCCTTGGGGATCTCGTCGGTCTTGACGTCCGGGAACAGTTCGCGGAACGCGGCGATGTCGGCTTTGAGCGACGCGTCCTCGTCCGCTTTGCGCTTGCTTTCGCGTATTTCGCGGCGGAGCGCCTTGGCGTTGTTCAGTTCTTCGACGATTTCGGGCGGGAGCGCGCCGTCGTCGTAGGCGACGCGGGAATCGGCGTAGTCGCTTTGCAAAAGCGCGAGGAAATCGTCGATTCGCATCCCTCTCGCGTCCGCGATGTCGTAGACGACGTCGAGAATCGCGTCGTTCGTCAGTGGTTTCTTCATGGTCGTTTTTTCATCCTTTCTGTTTTTTTTCCTTTCCAAACGGGAACGCAATTTGGGGGCGCTGATTCGAACTTTTCCACGATTTGCCGCTCTACGCGACGCGTAGAGTGGCAAATGCGGCTCGCGGTTGAGCCGCAAGTGGAAAATTCGGCGTTCGCAAAAGTCAAAGACTTTTGCGAATTGCGATAGGAGCCACGCGAATTTGGGGGAATCAATCTGCCCCCGCGAAGGCACAAATTACAGCCAACGCGTTTCAAGTCCTATCCCCCGCATTCGACGGCAGTCGAATGCGCGCAATGGGGGCGTGGGGGTTGTCACAACCCCCACCGTACCTTTATTCGTCCCCCTCTGCACCCACGCCGGCACCCACGCCTGCCCCGAGTTCGTCGAGGAGTTCTTGGCGTTTGGGGAGGAGGTTATCGGGGAGGCGTTCGAGGTACTGAGCGAGGGTGATTTGCCCGAGGCGGAGGAGGTTATCGAGGGTATTGAGGGTCGCGATTTCCGACCAGTAGGTCCCGGCGCCGACGTCGACGCGGCAGGAGAACAGCATCGCGCGACCGGCGGACAGCCCGAACGGCTCGTAAACGACCGCGCCGGGCAGCGCGTCCGCGGCAGACGGAACCAGCCGCCCGTCGTCGTAGTACGCGAACAGGAAATCCAGCCAGACCAGCCCGATGTCCTCGACGAACTGGTAGAGCGCACGCTTGACGTTCTCGAGCGGGAGGTTGGAGGACTGCTGCAGCGCGAGGATGGCGGACGTGTTATTCGGGGCGACGTCGCCGAGCGCCGCGTCGGTCGCGCCCATGAACTCCTTGGTCGTGGAGATGGCGAGCCGAATCACGTCGAGCATACCCGCCTGCAGCTGCCCGGCGGGGAGGACCTTCGCGACGTTCTCGACCGGACCGTTGACCGCGACCGCCTCGCCGACCCGGTTGGTCCAGTCCTCGATGACCGTCGAATCGTAGACGACCTTGGAGAACGCCGTGTCCATCATGTGCTTCATGACCATCGCGAACGCCTTGTTGATGAAAATCTGGTTTTCAATCAGACTGCTGCCGACCGCCGCGCCGTGCCAGCAGCCCTTGACCGGCGTCCAGTTCATGACGGCGAGCGGGTAGCGCCGCAACCGGAGGTTGGTTTCCTCCTGCACGACCGCGTTCCGCGTGGATTTGCGGAACCGAATGTACCCGTCCTCGCCGCGCCAGAGCTTGACGAGCGCAATGCACCGCGTGTCCGCCAGCTCGGTTTTCGACAGGTCGCCGCTCTCCGCTTGCGTGTCCGCGTCCGGGACGATGCGGTCGAGGTCGACGCCGTCCTTGCCGTTCGCTTTCGCCTGCCGCCGCAAGCTGTCCACCGTTTCCCGCATGGAAAGCAGGATGTACGGCTGCTTTTCGACCGACCGGGTGTTCGGGTCGCCGAAAAAGACGTTCGTGTTGTCCACCAGCACGCTGACGAAATCGCCCGTGTATGCCTGCCCGGTCCGCACCGTCGGGTCCCAGTAGGTGTAGCACACCGCGTCGCCCGAAATCGCCGCGTCGCGCAACGCGTCCGCCAGCATCGCGTCCATTTTCTGCTTTTCCCAGCGGTACTCCGTTACGCGGTTCAGCTTTTCCGCTATCGCCGCCGCTTTCGCCGCGTCCCGCGTCGGCATGTCCGGCGTGAACCGCATGCGCACCGCGCCCGACAGCACCGTCGACGTGAAATAGTCGATGATGCGCCGGAATAGGTTGAATACCGGCGTCGGTAACCCGCCCGACTGGATGCCGTCCCATTGGTCGCCCCGGTAAAACCGCTCGTTCGCGTTTACCCGGTCGTACAGCCCAATCGCGTAGTGGTAGTCCTTGCCCTGCTCGTACAGCTTCCAGTCCGCCGTGCAGGGCGCTTCTCTGTGTGTCATGTGTTTTTTGCCTCCTTTGGTTTTTTGGGTATGTGGTACAGGGGGGGTACGGGGGGGTACGTGTGGGGGTACGTACCGCAATTCGCAAAAGTCATTGACTTTTGCGAACGCCGAATTTTCCACTTGCGGCTCAACCGCGAGCCGCATTTGCCGCTATGCGGCAAATCGTGGAAAAGTTCGACCCCCCACGCCCCCGTTGCGCGAATTTCCCGGCTACGCCGGCAAATTCGAGGGGTGTATAAATTTTTGTTTTGCCTCCCCGCCTCGGGGTTTGCGTTTGGTGTCTGTCGAATACTGCTTTGACTTTACCGTCCTGTCTTAAGATTTTCGTTTGGTGCTCACTCGATTTTCGCCTTCGCGACCCGCAATTCGCCTGCTCCTAAGACTTGCCGCAAGCGGCAAGTCCGCGTTTGCGAACCGTCCTCGCTCGCACCCAAATTTACGTCTGATACTTACTCGGTTTTCGCCGTCGCGACCCGCAATTCGCCCACGTCCTATTTTTGTTCTCCGCTTCACGTTCTTTCTCTTGGGGAAAATCCCGCCTTGCGGTCGTTTCGGTTTTTCTAACTTCCGCTCTCGGCTCTTTTTATCCAATCAACTCACGCGAATCCCTTCGCGCGGCGCACCCTTGCGCCGCCCCGCGTTTTTTGCGCAACGCCTGCCCGCTGACACGTTTTTTACGAGCCGGAAACGCAACTTGGGGGCGAGATTGCGAACTTTTCCACGGTTTGCCGCAAAGCGGCAAATGCGGCTCGCGGTTGAGCCGCAAGGGGAAAATTCGTCGTTCGCAAAAGTCAAAGACTTTTGCGAATTGCGACAGCAATCCGGCGAACTTGGGGGTTACCACCTTTTTCCCCGCGAAGGCGCGGATTTCCGCCGACGCGTTCAAACTTAACCCCCGAAGTCAACGACAGTTGACTTCGCGCAATGGGGGCGTGGGGGTCGAACTTTTCCACGATTTGCCGCATAGCGGCAAATGCGGCTCGCGGTTGAGCCGCAAGTGGAAAATTCGGCGTTCGCAAAAGTCAGAGACTTTTGCGAATTGAATGGCAACCCCCACACGTACCCCTCGTACCCCCTCGTCCCCCCTCGCACCCCCCTCAATACGCCAACCAATCGCTGAAATCGTCGTCTTTGGGGCGGCGCGGGGGCGGGAAGGAATAGACAGACTCGCGGGGCGCGGCGTCGCGGGGGCGGTTGGGCGGCACGCGCGACATGACGGCGTAGCGGAGTGCCTCGGGCGCGTGGGTCAGGTCGTGCGGCGTGTCGGCGGCGTCCTCGGCGACGTTCGGGTCGAACCGAAGGAGCGGCAGGCAGCGGAGCAGCTCGGTGCAGGTGCGAAAAATCACGAGCCGCGGTCGCTCGGACGCGGAGAGGTGCAGGTACTCGCGCAAGACGCGCCAGCCGGGAATCCGCGCGTTGTTTGCACGGAGCAGGGCGCGCACGCCCGCGGCGGTGAGGATGTCGAACCCGCTCCTGCCCGTTTCCTGCCGCCGGTTCCACAGGTCGGGCGACGCGACGGTGTACCGTATCTGCTCGCCGGGCGGCGTAGAATCGACGATAAGCCTGCCCGCGTCGGACAGTACGAAGTCGGACGCGGTCCGCTCGCGGTAGACGTAGAGCGTGCGGTCGGACGCAACGGCGAGCCAGAGGACAGCCGTGCGGTCCAGCCCGTAGTCCAGCGCGCGGAAGCGAATCCACTCGCGGGGGATATCGAACGGCTCGCACGTGTGTTTCCCGTAGTCGAATTCCGGGAAGAAACACCCCTCGAACGCCGACCAATCGCCGTAGAGCATCGCCCGCCGCCGCGTTTCCGGCAGCGCGAGCAGGGTGCGGACGTAGTCGGGGTCGTTCTGCATGAGGTAGGCGTTCTCAAAGACGAGCGAGCGAATGAACAGGTAGTCCTCCGGGTGCTCGTTCTCGCGGTAGCGCCGGTCGACGAACAGCCGCTTGACCCACTCGTGCCCGACGCCGCCGGGGTTGCAGGTCAGGTACATCCGGGGTCGGAACGGGGTCGCCATGCTGCCGGACCAGCGGTTGCACTCGGTCAGCGCAAAGAACTGCTTCTCCGTGAAGTGCGTCGCCTCCTCCAGCCCGATGACCTCGTACGCCTGCCCTTGAAACTGCAGCACGTCGCCCTCGCTGTCGCAATAGCCCAGCCGTATCCGCGAGCCGTTCGGGAACCGGAACTCCTTTTCCGTCGCCGCGTACTTCGCAACGCCGTTTAACAGCTTCAGCAGCGGCAGCAGGTGGTTCTCCCGCAATTCGCCCAGCGTCCGCCGCAACAAAAGGATTTGCACCCCGTCGTTGCCCAGCGCCAGCAGGACCAGCTTCATGCGCATCGCCCACGACTTCCCGCCGCCCCGCGCGCCGCCGTACGCCGTGTACCGCGCTTGCGACTCGAAGAACGCCCGCTGCTTTTCGTTCGGTTGGATTTGTATTTCCATTGTTCGGCTCACCCCCGCGTTCGGTTTCCCGTTCCGCGTTCCCGCGTTTGAGGAAATCGCGACTTGCAGTCGTGCCGCGCTCGTTTCGCGCTCCAACGTTCGCCGCATTTCGCGACCCCGTTTGGCGTTCCCGCTTTCGGTTTCACGTCCCGCGCCACGCCGCGACCCCGCACCGCGCGACGGGGCGTCACTTCGTCCAGCCTTCCGCGAGCCCCTTCAAAATTACCGTTTGCGTCGTCGGAAGTTGGTCGTCCGGGCGGTCGAGGTACCCGTGGTTGTTCTTCAAATCGAACGCGAGCACCGCCGCCGGCAGTTTCCCCGCGAACGCGAGCTGCTTCTTTATCTTCGCGATGCGATTGCACGCGCACCGCACCGCCTCGCCGTACCGCTTATGCACGGCGCACGCCATCAGGTCCGCCCGCGTCGTGCCCAGGTAATCGGCAAGCCCCTCCACGTCCGCGACCTCCCCGCTCGTCGGAAGGTACTCCTCGAAATACTGCCGCAACTTCTCCGCGCAATCCTCCCGCGAGCGAAACGGCACGCTGTTTTTGCTGTTCATCGGTTCATCGCTCCTTTCTGCCAATAGGATAGCACATTTGTTCGCGTTTTTCATCTCGTTTTTGTCGCACTTTTGTTCGGAATCGAACATCTGTTCATATCCACCCATTTTTACGTCAATTCCTTTCCATAATCCACGGAAAGCGAGAACATTTGTTCTGTTTTCGGGTAAAAAAGAAACCCGTGCGCGCCGCCCTCTCCGCACGAGTTCATTTTTTATTCATATTTTAAAACAGCAATCACGCCGTCATTTCGGCGTTTCGGCAAGGTTGACGACCGGTTTCCCGCGCTTTTCCGCGTATCGGACCGTTTCATACGCGCCGCCGAAATCCCGATACACATAGGCAATCACGAGGTCGGCGCGGTCCACCATCAAACGGTTCCGAAACGGGATTGCGGCTTTATAATGAACGCCTTCAAGTTCCGCCGGAAGAAGAATCTCGTCATAATCGACCCGATACGCCGGTTCCGCGTTCAGCCGGGCGGAAAAATAGGGCAGTACCAGCGCGAGCGTTATGCGCTTTTCCGGGTGCCGCCGCTTGACTGCATGAACCGCCCGCGTAGCAAGCCCGTCAAATTCCCCCATCCCGCCGGTCAGAAATAGAAACGCATCGTCCGTTTGCAACAGTTTTTCGAGTTCCGCCGTCAGCCGCGACGCAACGCCGGGCTGGAACACGTCCCGATGTCCCGCAAAAGCACATATCACCATCAAACGCACCTTTTTCTCTTTTGTAATAATCCGTAGCCGTATACTACGGATATAGATTATTATAATACACCGGCGCAAAGGTTACAATAGGTTTGGACAATTTTTTGCGAAAAGAGGGCGAATCTATGGAACTGGACTACAAAGCAATCGGGAAACGCGTCAAGATTGCGCGAATACGGGCGGACCTGACGCAAGAGCGGCTGTCGGAGGTCGTCGGGGTGTCGCCGTCGCACATGAGCAACATCGAAACCGGCACGACGCGGGTCAGCCTGACGACGCTCGTCGCAATCGCGAACGCGCTCGGCGTGACGGCGGACGACCTGCTTTGCGACAGCGTGAAGGCGGCGCGGACGCCGTTCGAACAGGACATCGCCGGGGTGTTGGAGGGGTGCGACCCGTATGAGCTTCGCGTGATTGCGGACGTGACGGCGTCCCTTCGCGACGCTTTGCGCCGTGACGCGCGTTTGCGTGATAGGTAGCGTGCGGTGCGGGAACGTGCGTGAAAAAGAAGGCGCGGAATCGTGCCTTCTTTTGTTTTGAGGGGAACGGGGGCGGGAAAGTCGACGGGAAACGGGAACGAGCGGCAGACGGGGGGCGAAAATATCGACGGTGGCAGAGGGTGGACGGCGAACGGGCGCGGGCGGTTTGGGCAACGCATGGGGCAGGCGGGGTGTTTTTTGCGAATGTGTGGGACGGGCGCGGGTTCCGAGAGGAACCTCGCGAGGG
>CANQTR010000039.1 GCA_947626805.1 uncultured Clostridia bacterium | reverse complement strand
ATGCAGTCGTAGATGATGCGGTAGGTGCGGATATCGACCTTGTCGCGGGCCGCCGCGTCCGTCGCCGTGCGGTCCGGGCGGACGTTGAACCCGACGATGATCGCGTTCGACGCGGACGCGAGCATGACGTCGCTCTCCGTAATGCCGCCGACCGCCGCGTGCAGGACACGGACCTTGACCTCGTCGTTCGAGAGTTTTTCAAGGCTCTGCCTGACCGCTTCCGCCGAACCCTGCACGTCCGCTTTGACGATGACGTTCAGGTCCTTCACGCCGTTGCCGATTTGGTTGAACAGGTCGTCCAGATTGACCTTCACGGCGTCTGTTCCGGCCTTCTTCTCCTCTTGCTTGCGCTCCTCGGCGAGGTCGCGGGCCATTTTTTCGTCCTTGACGGCGAAGAAACGGTCACCCGCGTTCGGCACCTCGGAAAGACCGGTGATCTCGACCGGAATGGACGGACCGGCTTCCTTGACCGTGCGTCCCTTGTCGTTCGTCATCACGCGCACGCGCCCGACGGCGGTCCCGGCGATGATGATGTCCCCGGTATGCAGGGTCCCGCGTTGCACGAGGAAGGTCGCGATGGGACCTTTGCCCTTGTCCAGACGGGCTTCGACGACCACGCCTTCCGCGTTGCGGTTCGGGTTCGCCTTCAGTTCGAGCATTTCCGCCGTCAGCAGAATCATGTCGAGCAGTTCGTCGATCCCCTGCCGCTTGAGCGCGGAAACCGGCACGCAGATTGTGTCGCCGCCCCACGCCTCCGGCACCAGTTCGTAGTTCGTCAGGTCGGACATGACCTTATCCGGGTTCGCGCCCGGACGGTCCATCTTGTTGATGGCGACGATGATGGCGACGCCGGCGGCCTTCGCGTGATTGATTGCCTCGACGGTTTGCGGCATGATGCCGTCGTCGGCGGCGACGACCAGCACGGCGATATCCGTCATCGTCGCGCCGCGCGCGCGCATTGCCGTGAACGCTTCGTGTCCGGGGGTGTCGAGGAAGGTGATGTCCCGGTCGTGCACATGGACGCTGTACGCGCCGATATGCTGGGTGATACCGCCCGCCTCGCCTTCCGTGACGTGCGCGTCGCGAATCGCGTCGAGCAGGGAAGTCTTGCCATGGTCGACGTGCCCCATGACGACGACGACCGGCGCGCGGGTGACGAGCGCCTCCGGCGCGTCCTCGCTCGAATCAATCAACCGGTCCTCCAGTGAGAGCACGATTTCCTTATCGACCTTGATATGGAATTCGTCCGCGACCAGATAGGCGGTGTCGTAGTCGATTACGTCGTTGATACCCGCCATCACGCCCATGCTCATGAGTTTCTTGATGACGTTCGCGGCCGTCTGCTTCATGCGGGACGCGAGTTCGCCGACCGTGATTTCCTCCGGCACGACGATGGAAAGCTGTACGGGTTTCGGCTTGTTTTGCGGCTTTTGCGCGGCGCGTCCGCCGTTCCGACCGGCCTGCTTGCCGTTCCGCTGTTCTTGCGGGGCGAATTTGTTCTTCTTTTTGATTTTCTGTTTGCCCGTGTGGGCGGTGTCCGGCACGCTCGAATCGTATTTGAGCAGTTTTTCGTCGTAACGACCGAGGTCGACGTTGTCCGTGCCGCGGGTATCCACGACGCGCACCTCGGTTTTCGAGCGTTGCTTTTGCGGTTGCTGGGGTTTCGGTTGCGCCGGTTTTTTCTTGGGCGCGGGCGGCGGCGTCACTTGTGCGGCGGGCGTTTTTTGCGCGCCGTCGTCTTTTCCTGCCGGTTTCGGCGCGGCGGCCTTCGCCGCGGCGCGGGCAGCCTCGCGCGCGGCCTCCTTTGCGGCTTCCCGTTCCGCCTCTTTGGCTGCCTTCGCCTGCTGTTCTGCCTCGCGCTGCGCGGCGATACGCGCCTCCTCCGCCTTTTTCCGTTCCTCCTGCTTGGCCTTTTTCTTTTCGTCGTAGGATTGGAAGAACGACGTGATATCCACCTGATTCTGCTGGGTGACGACCTCTAAAAAGAGACTGATTTCCTCGTCCTCCAGCGCGGTCGTATGCGTCTTGCCGGCGCTGCCGTGCGCCGCGAACAGGTCGATGACGTCCTTGTTTCGCATGCCGAAATCCTTCGCCAGTTCGCCGACCTTGTATTTTTTACTCGTTTCTGCCATCTGTATCCTCATTCCTTTCCGGGTTTGAAAGCGTGTTTGTCAATGCCTCGGACGGGCAGTCCCGCACCGCTTTGCGATAGGAAAGCACGAACCCTTCCTGTGTGAACGCGACGGCGGACGCGTATTCCCGCCCGACCAGACGGCCGAGCGCGCGCATCTCCGGCGGGATTTTTTCCCACGGGACGCGCCGGTAGTCCGCCTTGTCCGTCAGCCGTTTCGCGGTGTTTTCGGAAACGTCCGACGCAATCAGGACCAATTTCGCTCTGCCTTTGCGAACCTCGGCGACGACCTGCTCCGTGCCGACGCACAGCGCACCCGCGCGTTTCGCAAGTCCGATGACGCCTTCCGCGTTTTTACGGTTTCTTTCCGTCCACATCTCGTGCGCCTCACTTTCCGGCGTTCTCGATTTCCGCGATACGGTCGCGCAACGTTTCGTATACGCTGTCCGGGATTCGCTCGGAGAACGCGCGCTCGAACCGGCGGCTCTTCCGCGCCGTATCGAAACAGGCGGTACACCCACAGACGTAAGCCCCCCGTCCCGCCGCTTTTCCGACGGGGTCGACGAAGGTCTCGCCTTCCTTGTTGTGCACCACGCGCAAGAGCGTCCGTTTGTCTTTCATTTCCCCACAGCCGAGACATTTGCGGAGCGGCACTTTGCGTTCTGCCATGGTTCCTTACGCCACCGGCCCTTCCAGCAACTTGCGGCTCTTGATGTCGATTTTGCAACCGGTCAACTTGGCGGCGAGGCGGGCGTTCTGCCCTTCCTTGCCGATTGCGAGCGAAAGTTGGTCGTCCGCGACGATGGCGCGGTAGGAGCGGTCGGAATCCGGCAGTTTGATGACCTCGTCGACCGCCGCCGGCGCGAGGGACGCGCTGATGAACGTTTCGAGGTCCTCGCTGTAGGGAATGATGTCGATTTTCTCCCCGCGGAGTTCCTCGGTGACGAGGTTCTTTCTCGCGCCCTTCTGCCCGATACAGGCGCCGATTGGGTCGACCTTATCGTCGTTCGAACGCACGGCAATCTTGGTCCGACTGCCCGCCTCGCGGGCGATGGAAACGATTTCGACCGTGCCGTCCTTCAGTTCCGGCACCTCCAGTTCGAACAGCCGGCGAACCATGCCCGAATGCACGCGGGACAGCACGACCGACGGACCGCGGCTTTCCTTCTTGATTTCCGTCACGAATACTTTGATACGGTCGCCGACCTGCAATGTCTCGTTCGGGATTTGCTCGTGGCGGAAAAGGACCATTTCGTTCTTGCCGATTACCAGCGTGGCGTTGCCGGTCGTCGGGTCGACGCGCACGACGACCGCGCTGACGATTTCTTCCTTCTTGTCCTCGTATTCGCGGATAATCATGCCCCGCTCCGCCTCGCGAATGCCCTGCACGATGACCTGCTTGGCCGCTTGCGCGGCGCTCCGACCGAACGTGCGGGTCTTGATTTCGACTTCGACCGTGTCGCCGATTTGGTATTTCTCGTCGTGCGCGCGGGCGTCCGCAAGGGTCATTTCGGTCTCCGGGTTGAGCACGGTTTCGACGACGGTGTAGACCTTGAAGATTTTCGCCTCCTGCTTGAGCGGGTCGATTTTGACGACGGCGTTGTCGTTGCCGTGGTATTCCTTGCGGAACGCGGAAAGCAGAGCCGCTTCCAGACGTTCAATCATATATTCCTGTGAAATGCCCCGCTCCCTGTCCAAAGCGGCGAGCGCCTCAAACAGTTCCTTGTTGACGATGCTTTCCTCAACGGGCGCTTTCACAGCGCTTTTCCTTTTCATGACTGTTCCTTCCTTTCCGTATCCTGTTCGTTTTCGTCGCACAGGGCGACCGTCTTGGCGATTTGCTTATAGGAAAACTGCTTTTCCGCCCCGTCGGTCAGGAGCGTGACCCCTTCGCCGTCGAATCCGACGAGCGTCCCTTCAAACTGACGCTTTCCGTCCACGGCGGCGAACGTCCGCAATACGACCGGGAGCTTTCGCTCCAGCGCGTACGCGAAATGCTGTTCCTCGCGAAGTTCCCGCTCCAGCCCGGCGCTGGAAACCGTCAGGCAGTAACTGCCTTCGATTGGGTCCATTTCGTCGAGCAACGGGTCGACCAGTTTCGTAACGACCGCGCAATCCTCCGTCCCGATGCCGCCCTCGCGGTCAATCGTGATTTCGAGGACCCACTCCGCTGCCTCTTTGCCGAACGTGACGTCCCAGAGCGTGTAGCCCGCCTGTTCGACGAGCGGAGCGACCGCCTCGCGCACCCGACCGGCGATGTTCTGCTTTGCCGTCGGCTTTCCTGCCAACCGAAACACCTCCCAATAACAGAGCGGAGACTGGGCGTCAACCCAGTCTCACAGCATCCAATCCTTTTCTTTCCTATCCATTATAGCACAAAAATCAGGAATTGCAAGGGGTTTTTGCGAAAAAACCGGAAAATATTTTGACTTTTTCCGCTTTTTATGCTATACTGGGGACCTACGGGAACGAAAAAGGAGGCGCGGTCCATGGAATTTGACGCGGAACGGTTCCTGC
Organism: uncultured Clostridia bacterium; assembly: GCA_947626805.1. Taxonomy (GTDB): domain Bacteria; phylum Bacillota; class Clostridia; order Oscillospirales; family CAG-382; genus Coliplasma. The sequence continues at coordinate 9,025 of CANQTR010000039.1, read as the reverse complement.
ACGCTTGGGAGGCGGAACAGGAAACCCCTGCCGCCGGCATCGGTACGCTCGCGGAAAAACGTCTGCACGCGACGCTTAAGCGAACCTACGCCCCCGACCCGGCGCACCGGGAAGTCAAAATCGGGCGGTACATCGCCGACGGGTTCGACGGGGAACGGATACTCGAAATTCAAACCGCACAGTTTTCCTACTTGCGCGCGAAACTGCAATGCTTTCTCGCGTCCTATCCGGTCACGCTGGTCTATCCGCTCGCCCGCAAGCGGTACCTGATTTGGATTGACCCGGAAACCGGCGAATCCGCCCCGCCGCACGTCGGACGCCGGAAGGGGAGCGCCCTCTCCGCCTTGCACGAACTTCGCGCGATCCTGCCTTTCCTGCAAAACGAACGGCTGACGGTCGAATTACTGCTGTTCGACATGGACGAACGCCGCCTGCTCGACGGCTGGGACAAACGGCGCAAGCGCGGCGCGACCTTGCTGGAACGCTGTCCGCGGGGGCTGCCCGAACGGGTCGTCCTGCACACGGCGGACGACTATCGCGCCCTGCTCCCGGACGGTCTGCCCGATTCCTTCAAGGTGGCGGCTTTTCAAAAACGGACCGGTTTGCGGAGCCGGCAGGCGTACAGCGCCGTCCACGTGTTCGAGGCGTTCGGGCTCCTCGCGCGGGACGGTACGGAGGGGCGCGCGGCGGTCTATCGGGTCGTCGGACCCTCCTTGAGCAACGGGGAAAACAGGTCGTAGGCTTCCCGGATATCCGCCGTCACTTCGCCGGTGAAACGGTCGTACAGGTAGGCGTAGGAGAAAAAGCAGTACCCGCTCACCCGCTCCTCGCCGTAAAGCGTTTCCAAACTACGCGAAAGCACGTCCTTGCGGCGAATCCATTCGGTTTTCCCTTCGTCCGTTCCGGCGAACGCGTCCGATTCGCCTTGCGCGCCGAGGTAGGCTTTCGCGGCGTCCAGCCCGACCCAGAGCCGGACGTTCGGATTGCTCACCGCGTCCTCCCAATCCGCAAGAATGGTTTCGAACGGGCAGTAGGCGTTCTCAAACCCGAAATACAGTTGCGGCAACAGGTAATCGACATACCCGTCCTCCGCGCCCCATTTCCGCGCGTCCGCGTAGCACCCGTCCGCGAGCGAATACAGATTTCCCGCCGGCGCGACGCCGAACAGCTTGTCCGCGCCGAAGGTATGTACGGTCCGGTACAGCAGGGAAAGCGTTTGGTTCACGTTGTCTCGCCGGAAGTCGCCGAGGTCGTTGTACCCGCTCTTCCGGAATTCCGCGCGGTCGAACGTTTCGTCCGTCGTCGGGTAGAAGTAGTCGTCGAGGTGTATGCCGTCGAGGTCGTATTTTTGCAGGATTTCCGCCGCGCCCGCGGCAATCAGTTCCCGCGCGTCCGGGTAGGACGGGTCGAGGTACAGCCTGCCCTCCCATTCCTTGACCTGCCCGCTTTTCGCGTCGTACCAGTCCCGCACGGCGTACCCCGTCGGCACCATCTCCATTTCCTCCGGCGTGACCAGCCGGAACGGGTTGACCCACCCGTGCACCGAAAGCCCCTGTGCGCGCGCGGCGGTCACGATTTCGCCCACCGCGTCGTAATCGACGGACCCGCCGTACACCCCCGCGACGTACTTCGAGAGGGGATAGACCTCGCTTTCGTACAGGCTGTCGCCGTTCGGGCGAAGCTGCAGGAACACCGTGTTGAACCCGTCCCGCACGAGCGTCCGGCAGAGCTGTTCGGCAAGCGAGCGGAATTCCGCCTCGTCCCGCTGTTTCCCGCCGTCCCGGAGGAGCGGGTGCAGGTCAAATTGCGAAAGCCATACCGCCCGGACATAGCCGTCCTCGTCCGTCGCGGCGTCCGCGCGTTCCGCCGTCGCAATGCGTTCGTAGGTCAGCGGGAGCGTTCCGGTTTCCTGTGACGGGAAAAATCCGCCGAACAGCAGGGCGAGGAACAAACTGAGTAGCCGTTCCATTCTTGTCTTGACCGTATCCTTTCCTTTGGGGGTGCCTGTCCGTTTTGTTGCATTTGTATGCGCGTCCGCGGGGCGGTATGCCGGGGAGGCGCACTTTTTTTGAAAAAAATACAAGTTTTTTTTGTTTTCCTCTTGACAAGACGCTTTTTTTCTGGTAGAATAGCAAAGCTGTCCGATGAACAGCGAATCATGGCGGAATAGCTCAGTTGGCTAGAGCAATCGGTTCATACCCGGTCGGTCGTCGGTTCGAGTCCAACTTCCGCTACCAAAGGCCCGTTGGTCAAGGGGTTAAGACACCGCCCTTTCACGGCGGTAACAGCAGTTCAAATCTGCTACGGGTCACCAAAAATCGGCAAAGCGTCAGCTTTGCCGATTTTTCCTTTTTCCTTCTTCCCGAATTCCAAAAAAGTCCGATGAATACACACCGGACTTTTTTCATGCTTTTCTTTACTTATCCGTGACGGTCATCAGGATCCCCTCGGCGCCGAGGTTGTTTTCGGGGACGGTCAGGAGCCCTTCGTCGATCAGCGTTTCCGTCAGCAGGTCAAAAACCGGCAGGGTCGCAAGGTACATTGCGAATTCATACTCTCCGAGCAGGTGCGCGGGCAGGTAGGCGCGCAACAGCGGGGCAAAGGCTTCGGCAAGCGCGTCCGCCGCGTCCGTCATTTCTTCGCCGAACCGCTTGGTGACGGCGCGAAGCTGCTTCTCTGCCTGCTTGTCGCAGACGAGGAATTTGGTGTAGAGCGTATCCCCCTCGCGGTAGAGGTACCCGACCTCGATTGCCTTCGCGGCGTGCTCCTTATCCGCTTCCGAAAGCGTATGGACGTCGATTCCGTTGACGGCGCGCACGGCGAGCAGGAGGACCGGGTCGAGCGAGATGTTGTGTTCGCAATGGAAGTGGGCGGAAAGCTGCTTGCAGTAGTTGTTGCCGAGTTCGATTTGCGCGTAGCCGCAGAGGTCGGCGGCATAGATGCCGTCTACGCCGCAGCCCCGCGGGACGTTCCCGTCCGCCGGAATGCGGAATCCGAACACCGTAAACGGGCGGTCCGGACAGGTTGCGTCCGGGAAGAACCGTTTGGACAGCCGGTCGGCGATTGCGTTCTCAAAGTGACCGGATAGCCATTTGACCTCCTCCCAGAGAATGAGCGGCAGGTCCGTCTTGCGGTTGCGGAACGGGACGGCGAGGTATTCCTCGCGGTGGGCTTCGACGAACCGCAGCAGCCCCTCCCGCAGTTCGGGCAGTTTGCTCCGGCAGGCGTCCCAGAGGGATTGGATTTGCGCTTCGTCGAACAGCGCGATGTTGACGGCATACCGCCCGTTTTCCGTTTTGCGAAGCGGACCGTAGTGTCCGTTTTCCCCTTTGACGAGCAGTTCCAGTTCCTCCTCGACGTACAGCGTCGGCACGGAGAGCGCGTCGGCAAGCTCCTTCGCCGTGCGGGGTTTCTCCCGGCAGAGCCATACGAGATGCTTTGAAAAGGTGCGGTCAAAGCAGTTGCGCGGGTCATTCCCGACCGGGTTTCCGGTACCCCAGATGCACAGGTCGATGGTTTGGAGAGAGATCGGTTTTTGCATCGGTTCCATGTTTGTTACCTCTTTTCTGATTTGTTGCCTTGCCGAAAACAGCCGTTGCCGAATGGTGTTCTCGCTCGTGTTCTGCCGCACGGCAATCTCCGCGGCGGACAGTCCGTCTAAGTAATAGGCAATCATCACGTCGCGGTATGCGCGGGTCAGAAACGCGATGGAACGGAAGATGCGTCCGAGCGCTTCTTCGTCGGTTTCGCCGTCGTCCGCGTCCTCCGGCTCGTCCGCGACGCTGTCGAGCGTTTCATAGCGGACGGTTTCGCCGTTCCTTCGACGGTTTTCGGCGAAATCCGCGTAGACGTTCCGCGCGACGCGCCAGAGAAAGGCGTAGAGGTTCTCCACCTCGCCCTCCTTTTGCGCCGCTTCTACGAGCGCGAACGTGATGTCCGAGCAGAGTTCCTGCGCCTCGTAACTGTCGCGGGTGCGCACATAGCAGAACCCGAACAGCTTATCGAGCAATTCCTGGTCAATGGCTTTCAGCAAGTCCTGTTTTTTCATGAAGGATTCCTTTCAGAAGCGGTTGATCAACGCTTTCACCCGTATAGTCCCGCAAAAACGGAATACGTTAGGCGAAAAAAAGAAAAAATTTGCAAAAACCGAGTAAACTGATAATGTTTAGGAAAAATCCCTTGACAAAGCGGGAAAAAGCGAATAAAATGGAGGAAAGAAAACAGGGGAAAGGGGCGAAGAATCCTGAAGATATCCACCAAAGGGCGCTACGCGTTGCGTATGTTAGCGGACCTCGCCGAGCATAGTGGAAACGGGTACGTCGCGCTCAAGGACATTGCCGAACGGCAGCAAATCTCCAAAAAGTACCTCGAACAAATCGTCCCGTTGCTCAGCCGGAGCGGGATTCTCCGGACCAATCGGGGCTTTCAGGGGGGCTATCAACTCGCCAGAACGCCGGACAAATGCACGGTCGGGGAGGTCTTGCGGCTGACCGAGGGCAGTCTTGCCCCGGTGGATTGCCTGCTTAGCGACCCCGCCGGTTGCGAGCGGAGCGCCGATTGCGCGACCCTGCCGGTTTGGCAGGGGCTGTACAAGGTCGTCAACGAATACCTCGACGGTATCACCTTGCAGGATATCCTCGACCAGAAGAACCGCCGCGGCGTCAACGACTATGTGATCTGACGCGGACGAGCAGGGCGAACAGGACCGCGAGCAACGCGAGGAAAACCAGCAGATACGCCGGGAACAGCCGGACCCCGAAGTGCTCGGCGAGGATACCGAACAGCGGGGGCAAGGCGCAAATGCCAAGACTGCAACTCGCCATCTGCACGCCGATGACGGCTTGCGCGTCCGTTTCGCCGAACAGTTCCGGCACGTCGTGGACCATGCAGGGATAGACCGGCGCGCACCCCAATCCGAGCAACACTAACCCGCCGAGGGTGCAGGCTGTTCCGAGCGGCAGCAGCACGGCGAGCAGTCCGCAAGCGGCGAGGGACAGCCCCAGCCGGACCATCTGTCGGTCGTTGAGCCGAAAGGTCAAAAACCCGCTCGCGAACCGTCCGACGGTAATGCCGAGGAAGAACAGCCCGGCGCACTTCGCCGCCGTATCCGCGGACATGCCGTCCTGCAGGACGAGGTAACTGCTCCCCCAAAGCCCGGCCGTCTGCTCCAGCGCGCCGTAGCAGAGGAACGCGAGAAAGGCGTATTTCGCGCCCGGAATGCGGACGGTCTGCCGCAAGGTGTGCGCGCGGGGCTTTTCGGGTTTCGCGTCCGCCGGGGCGGTCGGGTGCGCTTTTTTCCAGAGCGGCAGACTGCAAAGCAGAACGGCGGTCAGCGCCATCTGGAAGAGGGAGATGTATCGGTACCCTTGCGTCCACGCCCCACCGGCGGTCAGCACGAACCCCATCACGGTCGGTCCCGCGACCGCGCCGACGCCCCACAGCCCGTGCAGCCAACTCATGTGGCGGCTCTTGTAATGCAAAGCGACGTAATGGTTGAGCGCCGCGTCCACGCTGCCCGCGCCCAGCCCGTAGGGGATTGCCCAGAGGCAGAGTTGCCAATAGGCGCGGCTGACCGAAAAGCCGAAGAGCGCCGTCGCGGTCATGCCGACGCTGAGGGTGGTGAGCGGTCCGGTCCCCAGCCGGCGGGTGAGCCGTTCGCTGAGCAGGCTCGAACAGACGGTCCCAGCGGAGATGATGAGGGAAATCCCGCCCGCGTAGGAAATCGGCACGCCGAACGACGGGTAAATGCTCGGCCACGCCGAACCCAGTACGGAATCCGGCAGACCGAGGCTGACGAAGGAAAGATAGATGAAAACCAGTAAAAGGGAAGCCATAGGTGCGCTCCTGTCGCGGTTTTTAAAGAGGTTTTGAAAAGATGTCCGTTTGTATGCTTTGTCCGCGTCGTTGCGGGGCGAATCGGGAAGTCCGTCCCGGGTATTGCGGTGCGGACGGAACGGTTCGGGTCGCCCGCGCCGCCCCGCACGCCTGGGAGGAACCGTTCCTTTCCGGCACGCGCGGGTCGGGAGCGGTTTTCTTTTCCGGGTGCCAGTTGAAATGCGTCTACTGCCAGAATCGGGAAATTTCGCACGGCGGGGCGGGAAAACCGCTGACCGTGCGGCAACTCGCCGACGTGTTCCTTTCGTTGCAGGCGCGGCGGGTGCATAATATCAACCTCGTCACGCCCGACCCGTACTTCCCGCAAATCGCCGAAGCGTTGCGGACGGCGAAAGCGGACGGACTACGCCTGCCGGTCGTCTGCAATTGCAGCGGCTACGAGACTGTGGAGGCACTTCGGCTCGTGGAGGGGCTGGTGGATATTTACCTGCCCGATTTCAAGTATCTGTCCCCGCTGACAGCGAAAAAATATTCCGCCGCCCCCGATTATCCCGCCGTCGCGAAGGCGGCGCTCGCCGAAATGGTGCGGCAGCAGCCGACCCTCCGCCGGAACCGGCAGGGGATTCTGCAAACCGGGGTGGTCGTGCGGCACCTGCTGCTGCCCGGACAGGTTTCGGACGCAAAACGGGTGCTCGCGTATCTGCATACGACCTACGGCGACCGGATTTGGCTGAGTATCATGCGTCAGTATACCCCGTTTCGCCCGGTCGCGTACCCCGAACTGGACCGCACCGTGACGGAAGAGGAATACGACGAACTCGTCGGTTTCGCGGTCAAGCTCGGCGTGCGGCACGCGTTCGTGCAGGAGGGGTCCGCCGCGTCCGAAAGTTTCCTCCCGCCGTTCGACGGGGAAGGGGTTTAGGCGTTTGACGAAAGGCAGAAGAAACCGTTTGACGGGTTTTAAAAATTTAGAAACAAAAATACAATAAAATATCGTCCCGTAGGCGGGCATGTACCGCCGGAGGGACACCTCAAGAGAAAAACGGCGAAGGCGGCGTCAGAAGTGGCGCAAGCCGAGCCGTTTTTCGATGAAAAGGGGGAATGTTCGGGGGGGGAAACACAGAGCAAGGCGGAGCGCACGAAGTGCGCGAAGTCGCCGCGATTGCGTTTGCCCCCCGAAAGTTCTTACGGGTGCAGTTTTTCGTAGAGCGCGCGGAACTGCTCGACGGTCGCCGCAAAATCGGCGATGGCGTCCTCGATGACTTCGGGTTTCGTCAGGTCGATGTCGGCGACGAGCAGGCTGTCGAGCGGGCTACGGGACCCGCCGCACTTGAGGAAGTCGAGGTACTTCCGCACATACGCGTCCCCTTGCGTTTCGATTTTCTTGACGATACTCGACGCGGCGGAGATGCAGGTCGCGTACTTGTACACATAGAAATTATAGTAGAAATGCGGAATACGCATCCACTCGTAAGCGATTTGCTTGTCGCAAACGACGTCCTTGCCGAAGTAACGCTTGACGAGTTCGTAGTACCGTTCGCTCAGCAGGTCCTTCGTGAGCGTTTCGCCGGATTCGCACAGGGCGTGCATTTCCTTCTCAAAGGAGGCGAACATGGTCTGCCGGTAGAGCGTGCCCTTGTAGGTCTCCATGAGCTGGTTGAGGATATACAGCTTTTCCTCGTCGCTGTCCGATTCGCGCAACAGCTTGTGGAACAGGATAAGCTCGTTGACGGTCGAGGCGACCTCGGCGACGAAAATGGTGTACCGGGATTCTTGCGGCGTGTTCGCCTTGGCGGAGTACCAGCTGTGCATCGAATGTCCCGCCTCGTGCGCGAGAGTGGAAACGTCGTCAAGCGTGTCGGTGTAGTTGAGCAGGATATACGGCTGGGTGTCGTAGGAACCGGCGCTGTAAGCGCCGCCGCGCTTGCCCTTGTTCGGGTAGACGTCCGCCCAGCCCTTGTTCTTCAGCCCGTCCGCGAGCGTGTCGCGGTATTCGGCTCCGTAGACCTTGACGGCGTCGAGCACGATTTCCACGGCTTCCTCGTAACCGTATTTGCGGTTGCAGGAGGTAATCAGCGGGGTGTAGATGTCGTACAGGTGCAGAGCGGGCAGTCCGAGCGCGCGCTTCTTGAGCGCGTAGTAGTCGAACAGCGGGCGGAGGTTGCGCTCGACCGTGTCGATGAGGTTGTTGTAGATGACCGGCGTGACCTCGTCCTGAAAAACGGACGCCTCAAGGCTGTTGGAGAATTTTCGCACGCGGGCGACCGTCACGCGCTCCTTGACAAACCCGTTGAGCAGGGCGGCGAACGTGTTGCCGTAGCGGTCGTACGTTTCGTAGAGTTTGGTAAACGCCGCACGGCGGACCCGACGGTCGGCGCTCATCAGCAGCGGGACGTAGGTCGTGTCCGTCAGGCGAAGTTCCTTGCCGTCCTCGCCCTTGATTTTGCCGAACAGCAGGTCCGCGTTCGCGAAAACGCTCCGAATGTCGTCGTGCGAACTGAGCGCCCCCTGCAGGTTTGCAAGCAGTTTTTCGCACTCGTCCGAGAGCGTGTGCGGACGGTACCGGCGGGCGAGCGTGACGGCGCGGCGGAATTCCTTGAGTTTCGGGTAGGATTCGTACCATTCCGCCAGCGTCTTATCCTTCAGTTTCATCAAACACGGGTCGACGAAGAAGGCGGCTGCCGCGAGGTCCTCGTCCAGCCGCAAAACCTTCCCGCGCAGGGCGAGATAGGCGTTGTCCGAGGTGTCCACGTCGGAATGCAGGCTCGCGTACTCGTACAGTTTGGAAAGCAAACGGCTGAGCCGCTCGGAATCGCAGAACATGGCGTACAGCCCCCCCGGGCTTTGGCACATGGTCTTTTGGTGCTTGGGGAAATCGGCAATCAGTTCCTTGGCGCGGGCGAAGTCGGCGTCGAACGCCGCCCTGTCCGCATAAATCGCGGAAAGGTCCCATTTGTATTTTGCGGGAATATCCGCACGGTTATCGGTCATTTCCATAAACCCCTTTCTTTTTACGTTTCATCTTTGAACGGCAGCAGGAACGCCGCCGCGAAATAGGCGATTACCCCGATACCGCCGCAGAACGACGCGACGACGGTCGCGATTCGCACGACGTTCACGTCCACCCGCAGGTACTCCGCCACGCCGGCGCAGACGCCGCAAAGCATTTTCTTGTCCTCGCACTTGTACA
>CANQTR010000038.1 GCA_947626805.1 uncultured Clostridia bacterium | reverse complement strand
ATTCCTCGACGTTGTTCAGAGAGAGGATAGCCCTGAAAAGCGCGTCCGTTTCCTCGGTATGCCAATTTTTCACGGGTATATACGTCCTTTCTGCTTTAACGCTTTAGCGTGGTAGTACGATGACTTCGCCATTATAGCACGGAAAAACCGTTCTGTCAAGGGGGAACGGCAAACTTTTTTCGGGTTTTCACCGCCGAATCGGCAACCAGTCCAGCGCGCGCTGAATCCATTTGTCCCAGAACACCCAGTTGTGCGTCCCTTCGCCTTCCTCGTAGGTCACGTCGAGCCCTTTTTCCCGCAACACGTCAACGGCGCGGAGGTTGTCGCCGTGAAGGAAGTCCTCCGTCCCGCAACAGGCGAAAAGAAGCGGTTTGTCCTTTGCCTTTGCGGTCCGGTCGGCGGCGACGAACAGGTCGTCCTCGCTCAGCGCGAGCGATTCGGGGGATTCGTAAATGGCGTTCCAAAAACGGGCGTTGCCGGGCAGTTGACGGCGGACAAACGCGGAAATATCCAGCACGCCGGACAACGAAGCCGCCGCGCAGAACCGGTCCGGGCATCGCAATGCCAGTTTGAACGCTCCGTAGCCGCCCATCGAAAGCCCGGCGGCAAACGTATCCTCCCGGCGCGGAGAGATGCGCGGGAAAAAGCACCGGCAGAGGTTCGGCAGTTCCTCGGACAGGAACGTCCAGTAGCGCCTGCCCATCTGCATATCGCTGTAAAAACTCTGTTCGCCGAACGGCATGACGACGGCGACGCCCCGTTCGGACACATACCGTTCAATCGACGTGCGACGCATCCAGATGGTCTGGTCGTCGGAAAGTCCGTGCAGCAGGTAGAGCACCGGGTAGGTATCTCCCCCGCCGACGCTGTTCATGCCGATTTGGTTGGTCGCCGTTTCGGGGAGAAGTGTTTCGAAGGTGACGCAGTGCCCGAGGACGTTGGAAAAACAATGGACTGTGAGGTGTGCCATGATGAAAAGTTCCTTTCTATAAAACGGTTATGTTTTTTCGGTTTCGCGAAGGGCGCGCAGGCGCCGTTTGAGCGGTTCGGAAATGCGGCGGCTTTCGAGCGCTTTTCGGACTGCTTTCCGGCGGACGGACGGCGGGAGCAGGTTGGATTCGGTGAAATACGGCAGGGTTTCGCGCTCTTGCTTGGCGAGGGCGGTGGCGAAGAACCACGCGGTCATGGTCTCGACGTAGTATTCTCCGGTCGGCAAAGCGGCTGCAAGCGCAAGCAGTTCCGGGTCGAACCGCTCGTCAAGGAAGTACCGTTGCAGCATTCCGACGCCGTACCGCACGGTATAGGGATGGGTGGACATCAGCCAAACGCGGATATGCGCGAGCAGTTCGTCCGGGCGTTTCGCGAGGGCTTTCGGGTTGACCGAATCGCAGACTGCCCAGTTGTCGATATACGGCAGAAACCGTTCGAGCGCCTCCAGCGCCGCTTGCGGCTCGCGCAACCGTTCGAGCAGGAACCCGTGCAGGAGGTTTTCCTCGTAGCACCCGTGCGGCAGAATCCGCAGGAAAGCGTCCCCCATCGCTTTCCCGGAGAGTTCCCTTGCGAGTTTGCGCAGGACGGGGATACGCACGCCGCGCACGCTTTCCGGCGGGACCGTCGGGAGCAGGGCGCTATGGAACGCCTGATAGTCCGCGTCCCGCAGAGATTCGATTCTCTTTCGGACACAGTCCGCCTGTATGCGGTCGAGAATGGTTTCGTCCGCCGGGCAGAACGGGAAAAGCGGAATCTCCTCCGGGAGAATCCAGCGCAGGTCGTTGTGTTCGAGTTTCTTCGGCACGCCGGACGCGATACGGGCGTCAAACAGCGTCAGCCGGACGGTCAGGTCCGGGTAGGCGTGAACGACCTCCATATAGACGTCGAGCGGTTCGACCGTGATGTCAAGTTCCTCGCGGCATTCGCGCACGAGCGCCTGTTCCTTGGTTTCGCCCGGTTCGACCTTGCCGCCGACGAACTCCCATAGCAGTCCCCGCGCCTTGTGCGCCGGGCGTTGACAAATCAGAAAGCGCTCTCCGTCCCGAATCAGCGCCGCAACGACTTTCGTCATTCGTTTTTCCTCCTTTTTTCGCGAAATTCGCGTTTTTCCGACAAAAACCTGTTGACAATTCCGGGCACTTTTGGTAAAGTATAGGAAAAGACCATTCCCGATACCAAAACCGAAAAGGAGGACCCGTCCATGGCGAGCAAACTCGAAAAACCGCCGCAGAAAGCGGCCGATTCCGTCGAGGAATTTCTCAGTCAACTTCCCTATCCGATGCTCGGGCTTGACGAGAAACGCAGACTGACCTCCCGCAACTTCAGCGATACCGTAAATATCCACACACCCCGCAAGCAGGCTTCCATCGACCCGTTGCTTTCGAGCGCGGACCGAAAGAAACTCGATTCGCTCGAGGACGGCGAAGAGACCGTCGTCGAATTGCGGGGCGAAAGCACCCGTTCCGCCATCGTCGCCCGCCGGCGGGACGGTTATCTCGTCGCCTTGCGGGACCTGACCGCATCGCTCGCGTCCAAACTCGCCCGAAGGGGCTGTGAACCCCCGCCGTTCTTCCGCCTGACCGTCGAACAAATCGACCGCATGCGTACGCAGAAGGACCTTTCCGACGAGGACCTGCACACGATTCGCAAAAACATCAAGCGAATGGTCCGTTGCAACCTCGAACTGGGGATGTACCTCCGTTTCACCGAGGACCTCTTCGAGAAAACGCCTCTTTGCGACGCGACCTCGCAACTTCAGCGGTTGCTCGCGACGGCGCTCAAGATGCTCAATCCCAACGGTTTCCGCCCGTCCGTGAAACTCCTTGACGCGCCGCAATACGTTCGCGCCGAGGCGGATGAACTTTGCTATGCGGCGGCTACCCTGCTTTCCGTCGCCGCGGAACACACCCGGTCCCGGAATTTCTTCCATATCCGAAGCGACCTTTTCGACGACGAATACATCTTTTCCGTCTGTTTCGAGCCGGCGTTCGGCGAGGAACTCCGAGGTCTGGTGCTTTCCGGGGACTACGAATCCGGTTTGGAAACCGTTTGCGGCGGGCTGTTCTTCGACCTGCTCGTGCTCAAGAAACTTGCCGAATGCAACGGTTGGCGGTTCGCCGTCGGTCGGGACGGTGAGTCCGAGGATGTTCTTCGCATGATGCTGTTGTTCCCGTGCACCCGCTCCGACGCGTTGCGGCTGGAAGAACCGTCGAATCCGGAACCGCTGTTGCGTTTCCTGCTCCTGCCGGTCATTCTCCCGGATTGACCACCAATCGTTCTATTATACCGCGTACGAACCCGTTTGTCAATCAAAAAATCCCGCTTTTCGAAAGGCGGGATTTTTTTGCCGTTCTATTCTTCCTGCAGCAGTTCCATGGCGATTTGTCCGAGCAGGACCGGGTTGGCTTTGCCCTGGGATTTCGCCATCGCGCGTCCAATCAGGGCGGACGCCGCCTTGGTCTTGCCCGCGCGGTAGTCCGCGACCAGTTTCGGCGATTCCTCGAGCGCCTGTTTGACCCATTCGGTGATGACGGCGGGGTCATTCATCTGTGCGAGTCCGCGCTCCGCAACGGCGGAAACCGGGTCGATATCGTCCTTCCAGACTTCGCATGCCAATTTTTTGGCGGTGCCGGAATTGACCGTGCCATCCCCCATCAATTGCGCGACCGACGCGAGGTGCGCCGGGTCCGCCCGCAGGTCGTCCGCGCCGAATTCCGGCGGGAGCAGGCGGAAAATCTCCGCGAGGAACAGGTTCGCGAGCAACTTCGGGTAGTCGGTTTTCGCCGCGCAGGACTCGAAGTAGTCCGCGAGTTCGCGGGAGGACGTGAGCTGTTCGGCGTCGTAGGCGGTCAGCCCGTACCGTTGCATATACTGTTTCTTGCGTTCGTCCGGCAGGACCGGAATTTCCGCGCGGAGGGCGCCGATGACCTCGTCGGACAGGCGAATCGGCGGCAGGTCGGGGTCCGGGAAGTAGCGGTAGTCGTTCGCGTCCTCTTTTTTCCGCATACAGGCGGTTTTTCCCGTATTCGGGTCGAAACGGCGGGTCTCTTGCGTGATGGTTTCGCCGTTCTCCAGCGCGTCGACCTGTCGCTTGTACTCAAAATCGATTGCCCGCTGAATGAAGGTGAAGGAGTTGATGTTCTTCATCTCCGTCCGCGTGCCGAACGCCGTTTCCCCTGCCTTGCGGACCGAAAGGTTCACGTCGCACCGCAGCGACCCCTCCTGCATACGGCAGTCGGAGACCCCGGTGTAAAGCAGGATAGAACGCAACTTACGCACATAGGCGACCGCTTCGGCGGACGAGCGGATATCCGGTTCGGAAACGATTTCAATCAGCGGCACGCCGCAGCGGTTGCAGTCGATGAGGGTGCCTTTCTCCGCGTCGTGCACCAGTTTGCCCGCGTCCTCCTCGATATGGATACGCGTGATGCCGATACGCTTGGAAACGCTTTCGCCGTCCGCCCCGCCGTCGACTTCGATATCCAGCCAGCCGTGTTCGCAGAGCGGCAGGTCGTACTGGGAAATTTGATACGCCTTCGGCAAATCGGGATAGAAGTAGTTCTTGCGGTCCTGCTTGCTGTAATTTGCAATCGTGCAGTTGGTGGCGAGCCCTGCCTTGACCGCGTAATCGACCACCTTGCGGTTCAGCACCGGGAGCGTTCCGGGAAGTCCCATGCAGACCGGACAGCACTGGGTATTCGGTTCCGCGCCGAAATCCGTCGGACAGGAGCAGAAGATTTTCGTCTTGGTGCGCAATTCGCAATGCACTTCCAGACCGATGACCATTTCATAGCCTTTATAGAGGGTCGCGCTCATTTATTTTCGCTCCTTTCCGGTTTGTTCGAACGCGTAGCCGACGCGGTAGAGCGTCGATTCGTCAAACGCGCGTCCGAGCAGCTGCATACCGATTGGAAGTCCGTCCCCGTCCTCGCCGCAGGGCAGGGATAGCGCGGGAAGTCCCGCGATGTTGGCGGGAACGGTGTAGACGTCGCCGAGGTACATTTGCAACGGGTCCGCGATTTTTTCGCCGAGCCGGTAGGCGGTCGTCGGGCTGACCGGCGAAAGAATGACGTCGCAAGTCTCAAGCGCCTGCTCCAGTTCCCGGCGAATCAGCGTCCGCACCTGCAAAGCCTTCTTATAGTACGCGTCATAGTAGCCGGCGCTGAGCGCGAAGGTGCCAATCATGATGCGGCGCTTGACTTCGCTGCCGAATCCTTCGCTTCGGCTGGCGCTGTAGAGGTCGGTGATGTCGTCGTAATTTTCGGCGCGGTAGCCGTAGCGCACGCCGTCGAAACGGGATAGGTTCGAGGACGCTTCCGCCGAGGAGAGCACATAGTAGGCGGGCAGCGCGTAATCGACGGCGGAAAGCGAGAGTTCTTTCAACTTTGCGCCGAGCTCCTCAAGCGTTTTCGCCGCGCGTTCCACCGCGTCCTTCACCGCCGGGGCAAGCCCTTCGCCGAAGAACTGCTTCGGCACGCCGATGACCAGCCCCTCGACGCCCTTTTCCAGTTCCGCCGTATAATCCGGCACCGGCAGGGAAACACAGGTCGCGTCACGGGGGTCCTTTCCCGCGATGGCGCCGAGCACGATGGCGTTATCCCGCACGTCGGACGTCAGCGGTCCGATTTGGTCGAGCGAGGACGCGAACGCGACCAGCCCGTACCGGGAAACCCGCCCGTAGGTCGGTTTCATGCCGACTACGCCGCAGAAGGAAGCCGGTTGACGAATGGAGCCGCCGGTGTCCGACCCCAGTGCGAACGGCACTTCCCTCGCCGCCACCGCCGCCGCGGAACCGCCGGACGAGCCGCCCGGCACGCGGGAGGGGTCGCGGGGGTTGCGGGTGGGGTGGAAGGAGGAGTTTTCGTTGGAGGAGCCCATGGCGAACTCGTCCATGTTCAGTTTGCCGAGCAGGACGGTCCCCTGTTCCCGCAATTTTTCCCAGACCGTCGCGTCGTAGGGCGGGACGAATCCGCGCAGCATTTGCGAGGCGCAGGTTGTCAGGATTCCTTTGGTGCAGAGGTTGTCCTTGAGCGCCATCGGCACGCCCGCAAGCGGCGGGAGCGTTTCCCCGTCGGCGCGGCGCTTGTCGAGGGCAGCCGCGGCATCCGCCGCCTGCTCCCCGCAGACGGTCAGGAACGCGCCGATTTCCTCCTCTTTCTCCCGCAAATGCCGCAGGAACACGTCCGTGACCTCGACGGCGGAAAGTTCGCGGGAAGTCAGGTATTTGGAGAGTTCGGCGACGGAAAGGCCGAGGATTTGTTTCTTTTCCATTGCGTTTTCCCTCCTTACTCTTCCACGACGCGCGGGACGGTGATGTAGCCGTCCTCGGCGGTCGGGGCGTTTTCCAAAAGCGTTTCGCGCGGGAAGGACGGGACGACCGCGTCCTCGCGCAGGACGTTTTGCAGGTCCGCCGCGTGCGCCGTTTCCGGTACGCCGCTCGTGTCGACGTTGGAAAGGCGGTTGGCGAACGCGATGATCGTTTCCATTTCGCCGGGGAGCGTTTCGCGTTCCTCCGGCGTCAGGCGAAGCCGCGCGAGCGACGCGATACGCTCGACGTCGACGGTCGTCTTGCGTTTTGCCGCCGTGCGTTCCCGTTCCGCGCGGACCCCCGCGCCGCCGAGCAGACCGAGCACGGCGAGTTGGGCGTCGTCGACCGGGGTGGGCGCTTGCGTCATCGGGCAGGACGCGTCCTTGACCTTCGGGAAGGCGATGACCTCCCGCAGCGAATCCGCGCCGCACAGCAGCATGGTCAGCCGGTCCAAACCGAACGCGAATCCGCCGTGCGGCGGCACACCGTAGCGGAACGCGTTGACCATGAACCCGAACCGCTCCTCGATTTGCGCGTCGGAAAAACCGAGCGCCTGGAACATCTTCTCCTGCACGTCCCGCCGATGGATTCGAATCGACCCCGAACCGAGTTCGACTCCGTTGAGCACCACGTCGTACGCTTGCGCCCGCACTTTTTCCGGGGCGGTCAGCAGGTAAGGAATATCCTCCTCGTAGGGCATGGTGAACGGGTGGTGGGTCGCGACGTAGCGCTTTTCCTCCTCCGACCATTCGAATTGCGGGAAATCCGTCACGAACAGGAAACAGAATTTCTCCTTATCTTTTAATCCGAGCATCCCGCCGAGTTCGTTCCGCAATCCGCCCAGCACCCGCCGGACCGTTTGCAGTTTATCGGCGCAAAAGAGCAGGAAATCCCCCGGTTCCGCCCCGCAAGCGTCCAGAATCTCTTGCAGTTCCTCCGGTTTGAAATATTTCGTCAGCACCGAGTAGAGTTCTCCGTCCGGTCGCACGGCAATCCACGCCATGCCCTTTGCGCCGAGCCGAACGGCGGAAGCGGTCAATTCCTCGATTTGCGTGCGGGTGAAATCCGACTTGCCCTTGACGTTGATAGCCCGAATGACCCCGCCCTGGTCGGCTATCGAGCGGAACACCGAAAATCCGCACCGCCCCGCGACCGGCGTGATGTCCACGATAGGCAGTCCGAACCGAAGGTCCGGCTTATCGGAGCCGTACACGTCCATCGCCGTCTGCCACGTCAGGCGGGGAAACGCCCCTTCGACTTCCCTGCCCATGCAGGTTTTGAAAAGGTGCTTGAACATGGTTTCGAGGTGCCGCAGGACGTCCTCCTGTTCGACGAAGGACATCTCCATGTCCACTTGCGTGAATTCCGGCTGACGGTCGGCGCGAAGGTCCTCGTCGCGGAAACAGCGGGCGACCTGATAGTAGCGGTCGATTCCGCCGACCATCAGCAGCTGCTTATAGATTTGCGGCGATTGCGGCAGCGCGTAAAAGGAACCGGGGTGTACCCGCGACGGGACGAGATAGTCCCGCGCACCCTCCGGCGTGCTCTTGCAGAGCATCGGCGTTTCCACGCAGACAAATCCCTGCCCGTCGAGGTATTCCTCCGCACAGCGCTGTAAAGCGTGGCGGAAACGCAGGTTGCGCTGCAAAGACGGGCGGCGAAGGTCGAGATAGCGGTACTGCAACCGCAATTCCTCCCGCACCGACGTGTCGCCGTCCGGCGAAAACGGGACGGTCTCCGCCTGGGAAAACACTTCAAGCGACTCCGCCGCGAGTTCGACGGTGCCGGTCGAAAGCAGGGGGTTGACGGTCTCCGCGTCCCGCAGGCGCACGCGCCCCCGCACCGCGACGACCGATTGATTCTTCAGCCCCTCGGCGACGGAAAATTGCTCCGGTCCGAGTTTTTCGAGGTTGAACACCGCCTGCAGCGTGCCTTCGCGGTCGTGCAGGTCGACGAAAATCACGCCGCCCATGTCCCGCACGGTCTGCACCCAGCCGCAGCAGGTCTGTTCACTGCCGACCAGTTCTTCCCGCAATTCTCCGCAATAAATGGTTCGTTTCATTTGCTTTTCGGTTCCTTTCCAGAATGTCTGCCGTGCGAACGGACACAGAAAAAGCGCCCTTCGCCGAATCCCTTTGCAGGGAATCGGGACGAAAAGCGCAAAAATGCGTTCTCCGCGGTGCCACCCGTCTTGCTTCCCGTTCCGCGCCCGAAAGCGCCGGGAAACCGCTTTACCCGCACAAACCATGCGGTCCGGCTGTAACGTGCCGACACGTCCGCACCTACTGCCCCGCGGGAAATCCCCGCGAAGGTTCCGCACGGCGGCTCCGGGAGGTTCTTCCGCCGCAATTCCGTACCGCCCTTCCCACCGTCGGCGGCTCGCTTTGACTACCCTTGCGGTTTACTCTTCCCATCATCGCTTTTACGGATACCCAAATTTGGATACCGTTTCCAGCATACGCTCAAATTATTTCCGAATTTTTAACGTTTTGCAAATTGTTTGCAAAATCTCGCGTCAATTGCGGCAGTAACGCGCTTCCGAGCACCGACCGACGGGTCACGATGCCGACGAACACGCCCCGGTCGTCCACGACGGGAACGAAATTCTGTTCCATGAGTCGGTTGAGCAATTGTTCCATCATCTCGCCGACCTTGACGGGCGGATTCCAGTTCTTTCGGAGCAGGTCGACGACCCGCCGTTTCTCCAGCGATTTCATCGCGCAATCGCCCTGTTCGAGCAGAGCCCAGAGGAAATCCCCCTCCGTGACCGTGCCGACGTACCGACCGTCCCGCGCGATGACGGGTATGGCGGTGTAGCCGTAATGACGAAGTTTTTCGAGCCCGTTGCGGACGCTTGCGGTGTCCTCAAGATACGCGACCTGACTCTTCGGCGTCAGAAAACGAAGTAAATTCATATGAGAAACGCTCCTTTCCTTTGCGTCGGGAACCTTCTGCCTATAGCATACGATACGGTTGTGAACTCCGTATGAACGGAAGGATACGGGAAGTATGAATTGTAGGGTTACACAAAAAGCCGAGCGGATTTTCTGGCGAAAAAGCGGAAAAAATTCCGTCCTTCTCTTGCATTTTTTTCGAATCTATGATAGAATAAGCTGTGTTTTGTTGACACGGCCCTTTGGGCAACCGACAGAAAGGATGCGAAAACTCTCCATGGAAATCAGGATTGAAAGAACCGGGACCCCCAAGCAAAAGCCCGCGGGCGCGCTCGGTTTCGGGAAAATTTTTACGGACCATATGTTCGAGATGGACTATGACCCCGAAAACGGCTGGCACGACGCGCGCATCACGCCCTACCACGACCTCGTCCTCTCCCCCGCTTGCGTGGTGTTCCATTACGCGCAAGAGATGTTCGAGGGGCTCAAGGCTTACCGCGACGCGGAAGGGCGCGTCCGCCTGTTCCGCCCGGACAAGAACATCGAACGGCTGAACAATACAAACCTTCGTATGTGTATCCCGCCCCTGCCGCCGGAGGACGTCCTGCAGGCCATTCGGGAAACCGTTTTGACCGACGAAAGCTGGATACCGACCGAACCGGGGACATCGCTCTACATTCGTCCGTTCATCTTTGCGACGGACGTCGGTTTGGGCGTACATCCGTCCAAGCACTATAAGTTCCTTATTATTCTTTCCCCGTCGGGGTCCTACTACGCGGGCGGGCTCGCGCCGGTGAAAATCATCGTCGAGGACGAATACGTCCGCGCCGTCAAGGGCGGGACCGGTTTTGCCAAGGTCGGCGGGAACTACGCCGCGTCGCTCATCGGGCAGGAGAAGGCCGAGCAGAGCGGCTACGCGCAAGTGCTGTGGCTCGACGGTATCCAGCACAAGTATATCGACGAGGTCGGCGCGATGAACGTGTTCTTCGTTATCGACGGCAAGGTCGTCACGCCGCTTTTGGAGGGCAATATCCTCCCCGGCGTCACGCGGGATTCGACGATTCAACTGTTGCGCTCGAAAGGGTACGACGTCGAGGAGCGCCGTATCTCCATTCAGGAGGTCTACGACGCACACGCCGCCGGGCGGCTCGACGAGATGTTCGGCACCGGCACGGCCGCCGTCATTTCGCCGGTCGGCGAACTCAATTGGGACGGCAACCGCATCACCATTCATAACAACGAGATTGGTCCGATTTCCCAGATGCTTTACGACGAAATCACCGGAATCCAGTACGGCAGACGCGAGGACCCGTTCGGCTGGAGCATGGTGCTTTGATGGACGGGGCGGAACGCGAAGGGAAGAAGGCGCCGTTCTCGCGGAAATTGCGGGAGCGCGGGTTCTTCCGTCCCTACGTCGTCGTTTCGTTCGGTTGCGTGCTGTTCGGGACGGTCGTTTACGTACTTTCGCGGTGTTTCCCCGCGTTCGCGGAGTTCTGGGCGCGCTACCCGTCGCAAGCGCTTCGGTTCGTGCTGGCGAAAATCACAGGTATCTTTCGGTTTTCCCTCGTGGAATGGGCGGTCTTTTCCCTGCCGCTGTTGATTTTCGGCTACTTCTTCTTTTCCTCCCGTTCGCTGAAACGAGATGAAAGCACCTACAACTATTACCGCTGGCTCCTGCCGCTCGTTTGCGGTATCCTCGCGGTGCTTACGCTGTTTTTCACCGCCTTTGCCCCCTGTTACTTCCGGTATTCGCTTGCGAAAAACCTTTCGCTGGAGGACCGCGAAGTTTCCGCACAGGAATTGTATGACACCGCGTGCGCGGTTTGCGAGCAGATTTCGGACGTAGAGGACGAGATTCCCTTCGTTTACGGCGGGGAATCCGTCATGCCGTACGATTTCAACGAACTGGTCGACCGCGTCAACGAGGCGTATGCGCGGTACGCGGCGGACGCGGATTACGTCGGGCATTTCCGTAGTTATGCCAAACCGCTCGCGTGTTCGTCGATGTTCACCTACACGCACATTTCCGGGGTCTACACGTTTATGACCGGCGAGGTCAACATCAACGTCAACTATCCCGATTTTATCCGCCCCTTCACGGTCGCGCACGAATTTTCGCACCAGCGCGGGCTTGCGAAGGAGGAGGAGGCGAATTTCGTCGCCTATCTCGTCTGCGTCGGCAGCGAGGACCCCTATTTGCGCTATTCCGGGTACGTCAACCTTTTGCAGTACCTCATGGACGCGCTCGCCGAGGCCGACAGCGATCTGTATCGGGAATTCTGTTCCGACGAACTTCCGCTTTCGGTACAGGGCGAACTGAACGCCTATTCCGTTTTCTTCCGCAAGTACAGCCACAGCACCGCGTCGAAGGTGACCGGCGCCGTCAACGACGTGTTCCTCAATTCCCAGGGGGAAAGCGAAGGCACGGCGAGTTACGGGCTGGTCGTTGACCTCGCGGTGGCGTACTACCTACGCGGAACCGAATGATTTACTTTGCCAAAAAATGAAAGGAAATACAGCATTTATGAAGAAAATCCTATCCGCCATGTTGGCGCTCGTCCTGCTGTTCTCTTTCGCAGCGTGCAGCGGAAACAACGGCGAAACCTCCGACGCCGAAACGGAGAGCGGCGAAACGTCGGATGATGTTTCGGGCGGCGAAGCCGTCGTCATCGAACACGAGACCGTCGTCAGCGTCGGCAAGAGTTACACGGTCTCCAAGGAAGCGGACAGCAAGTATGAGGACACGTTCGGCACGGAACTTTGCGACGGCGTCTACGCCGACGTAGGGTCCTCCTATTCCGACGCGAAGTTTGCCGGGTACGCCGTCAGTAGCAGTTCGCTTGACGTCACGTTCGACATGGGCGAGGACTTCCGGCAGCTCTACAAGTTCGGCGTCAGCTTTCTCAACACGACCGAAGCGGGCATCGGCGGGCTCGGTCTTTCCCGCGTCTACTATACGGACGATTTGGAAGGAAAATGGACCCGTGGACCGTTGTTCCGCATTTCGGAGGAAAAGGAAGGCGAGGCACAGCTGGCGTGGGCGACGCTGGACGTTCCCGTCGACGCGCGTTACGTCCGTTTTTCCCTGAAAGGCACCGCCGCATGGCTGTTTTTGGACGAACTGATTGTCATTTCCAACACCGCGGGTTCTTCGCTCACCGCCAACTACCTCACCCAGCTTGACGCGACGTACAGCGGAAACCGTCTTTCCGCCGACGACCTGCTCGCCGGGAGCGTTGACGTTTCCCGCGACGACACGCTCGTCAGCGCCACCAAAGAAAAGTCCTATACCGTTTCCCGCAATGCCGGAACGCTCTTCCCGGATACGGACGGCAAACTGTTGACCGACGGGGCGGAATCCGGTGCGACCTACGAAAGCGGCGCGTTTGCCGGATATGACGGCGGCGAGGAATTCACCGTCGACATCTCGCTCGGCGACGCCGTCGAGGGGCTTTCGGACTTCTCGCTTTCCATGTTCCAGCAGGCAAACCTGCGCTACATGCTCCCGTATTACGTTGATTTCTACATTTCCGCGGACGGGGACAGCTACGACCGTATCGGCCGCGTATACGCCCCGAACGATTTGGACGTGACCAACTTCACCTTCGCCCTGCATTTCCGCAAAGGGTTCACGGCGAAAGCGGTGCGGTTCGTACTGGCGGAAACGGATACGGCCTGTTTCCTCATCGAGGAGGCGGACGCGTCCTTCCACGGCGAGGACACGACCAAGTACCTCTATCCCCCGCTGGACCTCCCGGAGGTCACGGAGCCGACCTACTGGCCCAATCCGTCCTCGAAGGTCACGAACCTTGCGCTGGGGCTTTCCTATCAAATCGTTTCCGGCACGCAACTTTCCTATGCCGAGGAGATTGACCATAACACCCTCGCGGACGCGGGCGTGCTGACCGACGGACAGTACTCCCCCGACCTGACGTTCAACAACGGCTATTGGAACCGCACCCGTAACGGCGGCAGTCGGAGCATTTATTTCGACCTCGGCGCGAACAGTTCCGTCACCGGGTTCAAAATCAACTATCTGCAGTACCGCCCGTATGCCATCGTCGCCCCGTCGACCACCAACTTCTACCTCTCCGCGGACGGGGCAAGCTGGTACTCGGTCGGCATCGCGGTTTGCTCGCCCCAGACCGATACCGAATCCATTTCGACGGAACTGACGCTGGAAACGCCGTTTGAAGCCCGGTTCGTCTGCGTTTCCTTCTCGAACAACCCCCATTCCTATGCGGACGAAATCGAGATTTACGGTTCACAGGCTATCACGGGAGGAACGAAGAAACTGAGCGATTCCGGACTGATGCCGTCCGCGAGCAATCGTTTCATGGCGCCGAGCGACGATATCCTCGGCGGCGTGACCGACATGGCGCTGATTTACTACGGCACGGAGGACCTCGACGAGGACTTCTTCCTGCCCTACGTCGCCTACCTTGACGAAGAAGGGAACATCAAGGACACCCTGTTCGACGGGTTCCTGTTCCTGCCCTCTCCGGGCGGCAAACTGCCGAGCGGCGGGCTTGCGCACGAGGGCGAACAGGCGGTCAAGAGTCCGAGCAAACTGGTCGACTGGCAGTACCAACTTGACGAGAACTTCAAGGAAGGACAGCACTTCGACGCGCTTAATAAGGCCGCCGCGAAGGTCAAGGAAGCCCTTTCCCTGCCGGCGGATTACAAGTTCAAGGTCTATCCGACCATCATGTACCCGCACGTCACGGCGACCGACTTCGGCGACATCGACGG
>CANQTR010000037.1 GCA_947626805.1 uncultured Clostridia bacterium | reverse complement strand
TAGGTCGTTCCGTAGGCGCCGCCGAGGAAGCACAGCGAATCCCCCGACATCGCGACCGTATAGCGGTCCGTCCCGTCGACGACGAGGGCGTCGACCGCCTCCCGTTTCGCGCCGCCGACCAGAATTTCGCATTCCTGCGTGGGGGACGCGTCGGAGCGGACAGAAAGCCGGACGCCGGTGCGCTGCTCCAGTTCCTGCCGCAACCGTTCGGCGGTGATTTTATTGAATTCGCTCTCCTGCCCGCGCTTAATCGCAAATTGCGACGGCTTCGGAATCCCGCTTTCGGCGTATACGATGGAGAAATCGGACAGCGGTCTGCCGCCGATGGTCAGCGTTTTTACGGCGGCGGGCATACCCTCGTCGCCGGATTCCGGTTCCGTTTCCGTCCCGCTCTCGACCGCGCCGTCGCCGGCACACCCGACCGCCGGCAGGAACAGTGTCGCCGCCAGCAAAAAGGGCAGCACCCGTTTACAGATGTGTTTCATGGAAAACTTCCTTCTCTTTTTGACGGTTCCGGGCGTGCCGCCCGCTTTTACTTCGTGTTTTTGCACGGCTCACCCTTTTCTGCCCCGCTTGCGGAGGACCGCCCACACCGCGATTCCCGCCGCGACCGCCGCCGCGGCGACGGCGCCGAGAAGAATGCCTATCCTGCCGCCCTGTCCGCCGCCGTCCGTAGACGCCGCGCCGGATTCGGCAGGTTCCGCGACGCTTTCCGCGCCGCTCCCGTCCGTGATTTCCGCGAGGAAATGAATGGTCCCGATTTCCTCGCCGTTTCTGCTGACGCGCACGGTGAAAGCGTCCTGCCCGGTGTAATCCATGTCGGTGCAGCTGTACCGATAGGTCTTTCGCGCGCCGTCGAACCGCACGTATCCGTGGCTCGGCTGCTCGACGATATCGTATGTGCAGTACCAATCCCCGTCCACCGGGATTTCGCCGTCGCAATTCTCCCCGCTGTTGGACGCGGTGAGGACGACTTCGTCCTGCAGGAGCGGCTGTTCGGGGTACCGGAGCGTTTGCTTGATGAACTTATAGGTCGCGTCATACAGGTACCGCATGCGGGTTTTCTCCCCGGAAACGGCGCAATTGTAGAACATCCCCGGACCCGCG
This sequence comes from uncultured Clostridia bacterium, assembly GCA_947626805.1. Taxonomy (GTDB): domain Bacteria; phylum Bacillota; class Clostridia; order Oscillospirales; family CAG-382; genus Coliplasma. The sequence continues at coordinate 13,418 of CANQTR010000037.1, read as the reverse complement.
CCGTCGTAGTAGGCATGAATCGTACCCATCAACCCGGAACGGGCGGCGGAAACCAGATACTGCTCGTAGAAGGACGCGTACAGGTCCGGGTCGCTCAGCAGACTGTGGTGCAGTTCCATCTGCATCCCGAGCCCGTACTTCTCCGCCGTCGCGAGGAAATCCTCCATCATGCCTTCCGGGTCCTTCTGCAGCGGGGCGTTGAAGGAGAGGTTCGGTTGCATGAGCGCCGCGTCGAACCCGTATGCGTCGACGTCCTGGAATCCGGCTGCCTGGTAGAGCGGTATCGCGACGCACTGATAGGAACGCTCGTGCAGCAACGCGACGACGCGCTTTGCGATTTCCCGCTCGTAATCCCACCGGGACTGCTCCAGCGTTTCGGAAAAGAAGAAGAACCCCTTCATCTCGACGTTTTCGTAGTTCCCGGCGGCGATTCGCTCCGCGACGCGGTCCAGATACCATTCGATTGCCCGCATGCAGTCGTCGACGGTCTCCAACTTCTCCCCGACCCCGTCCCCGTCCAAATCGCCGAACACCTGGTCGCTGATTTTCGGGTACGGCATCGGCAGATAGACGTACGTTTTGTGCGAATCCGGCAGGGAGAGTTTCTCCTTCAGCATGGCGGTCGCCTGGTCGACCGCGTCGTAGTTATAGCTTTCCTCGAAAATGCTGTCGAGCACCATTTCCCAGTCGGACAGGATTGACGGTCCGCCGTCGATGGTCAACTTGCGGTCGGGGGATTCCGTCCGCCCCTGCACGGAAAGGAACATGACCGAATCGAACATCGTGTCGACGTACTTCCCGTTCAGGTCGCGATAGCCGAGGAACGGCATGAGACTGCTCACGGAGTTCCGCGCGATTTTCGTATCCTCCGGGTAATACCCGCAATGGACACAGATGATGTCCTTCGGACCGCCCAGCGCGCCGGCGTCCAAAAGCCCCTTGTCCGGCGCGGCGGTTTCAAACCCCGAAAGCGCCGCCGCGTCGCCCGGATTCGATTCGCCGTAGACCTCGATTTCGTCGCAAAACGCGTTGACGCTCACGTCGAACGTCAGCCGGACGTACCGCGCGCGGTACGCGCGGTCAAACGTAAGGCGATATTCCGCGAGGAGCGTCGCGCCGCCCTCGCCGGTAGCGGTGGTGGGGACCGGGTTCGCGACCGTCCCCGCGGGCATAAAGTCCGTCCCGTTTTCGGACAGCGACACGTCGAGCGCAATCGGGCAGTAAATCCCGTAGCCCGCGTTCTGCAGGAAGCGCGTGTACACGCTCTCCGCCGCGCGGACCTCGCCCAAATCCAGCGTCACGACGCGCCCGAACGCGCGCACGAAATGCGCCCACGGGGGGCTGTAAAAGTTCGACGGCTCGCCGTACTTTCCGTCCGTCAATTGGTCCTTCGTCCCCTTCTCCTCGCCGGCATAGGAATGTTCGTTCGCGGCGAGCGAATCGATGGTGTACGGCGCACCGAGCGCGAGGTTGACGCTTTCCGCCGACGAAATCGAGGTGAAAAGCATGGGGCAGAACGGAAAAATGAAGCAGAACGACAGCAGTTTGATTAGAATTTTCCCAAAACTTCTCATCGGAGGTATAACCTTTCTGCCGCGCCGCACGAAATCGCACGGCGCGGCTTTGGCAGTATGTTTATTCGATAGTCCGGAACGCTTCCAGCGTCTTTTCAATCGCCGCCTCGATGGCGCCCCGGTCGGCGTCAAACTGGGCGACCAAATCGTTGGTATCGTGGAGAATCACAATACCCTGCAGCTGACCGAGCGACGGCGAACCCCAATTGCCCCACAGGGAAAACGGGTCATAGATGCGGTTGTTGAACACCAAATCCAGCATTTCCGCGTCGTCGCTTTCCTCGATTGCCTGCAACTTCAGCGTCGTTTCGTAGTAGGCGTCGTTGATGTTCTGGAACGAGGTCGACCGCCCGTAATGCCCGTAGTATCCCAGCAATTCGAGCAGGTAGCACGACGCTTCCAAATCCGCCGCATTCGTCGAAGGAATGGCGAGGACGCTGCTGTTCCCGCTGTTGACGGTGTGATAGTACTTCCCCTGGGATTCCGTCCTTTTGGGAACCGGCAGAACGCCGAAGGAGATCGCAAGGTCGTTGTCGCTCTTGAATTCGGAAATGGTGCCGGCGTGCGTGCAGTAGAACAACGCCCGCCCGTTGCGGAACACGTCGTTGACCGTGTCGAAACCGTTCTCGACATTCTCGGCAAACAGAACCTGCTGCTTGTTGTGGAGCAAATCGTACACCTCGCCGAACGTGCCGACGTGTTCCTGACTGTCTATGGTGATTTGGATTCCGCCGCTCGGCGTCATCTCGGCGGGCAGAAGCCCTGCCGCGTTCATAAAGACGTTCGCTGCATTCGCGGAACCGACCATGCCGAACGTGCCGTCCACGGACCAGGAACCGAATTCGTCGGGGGCGGCGACCGTTTTCATCATGTCCGCCAGCACGTCCCACGTCCATTTTCCGTTCCGCACCAGGTCGTACAGGTTTCCGTACGTTGCGGCAAGCGACGCGTTCTCCTCATACAGATTCTTATTGAAAAGCATGAGATAGGTGTAATCGTCATCCGTCAGAATCGCGTCCCCGGAAAGCAGATAATGCTTGTCGCTGAACGTCAGCAGGTCAATGGCGCTCTTATCCCACCAGGGGTTGCCCAGGTCGACGTGACCGTCCAGCGCCGTGAACGTCCCGTCCGGGATTGCGGACATCAGTCCCATCGCCGTGTCGCAAATGATATCGTAATCGTCGGATTGCGCCTGCACGGAGAGTTTCAACTCGTCAATCGGGAATCGCGCCGGAATGGCCTCGATTTTCAGCCCGTAGTTTTCCTCAATCAAGTCGTTGCGGACCTTTACTGCCTCGCTGACAGCCATGAAGGTCTGCTCTTCGTCCGGGACGAACTGAAGAACGCCGTACACATGCCGCTCACAGCAAAGGACGGTCAACGTCCTGTCGAAAAATTTGGTTTCCAGCGGGAACGCCGCCTCGCTCTCTACGGCAGACGTGTCGTCGGCGGAAGGGGCGGCGGAAGAGGAAGTCGCTTCCTCCTCCGCACAGGAAACAAACAGGGAAACCGGCAGGAGCGCGAGCAGGAGACCCAGAACAATTCTCTGCAGAGTCTTCATAAGGCATCGTCCTACGGCGCCGATTTTACTGCTTGACGTGGTGCACGACGGCGGCGCACGCGACGATACCCATCGCGACCGCAATCACCACATAGACGGCGATTCCGTGGTCACCGCTCTGGACGGGCGCGGTGGTCGTGCCCGCGCTCGCGGTCGAGGAAGCGCCCGCATTCGAGGAGGTACCCGCGTTCGAGGACGCGCTCACAGTCGAGGAAGCGCCCGTATTCGAGGACGCGGCGCTCGAAGCGGCGGAACTGTTGTCCGAAGCGGCGCTGCCTTCGCCCGCGTACACCTCGACCTCGTCGAGCGCGATGTGCGAAAGCCCGTTGAGCGTGAGTTCGATACGGACGTACCGTCCGCTGACCGCGTTCTTGCCTTCGACGACAAGGTCTTCCACCTTGTACGGGTGCGGATTGTTGCCGTCCGTCTTGTCCCAGTTCCGGAAGTCGTCCGCCGTAATCGTATCAAATTCCTTGGTAGCCAAATCGGTCCAGGTGGAATTATCCGCGGAAACGGAAACCTTGACGGACTTCGGTCCGCAAACCCCGGAGGAAGTCATGCCGGTCAGCATGTGCAGGGAAACCGAGCCGACGTTTTGCGCGCTGCCCAAATCAACGGTGACGACACCGAGACCGTTCTTCGCATTGGTCGACTGGTCGGGCGTGCCGGACGGATTCCAGGAAAACAGGGTGAATTTCCCGGCGGCCAGGGAGAACGCGGATTCCTTCACGCCGTCGGTCAGGTTCGCGTTATACGCCTCGGTCGGGTTGGGCGTATAATCGGCTTTTTTGCCGCTTGCAAGGTTGGCGCCCGCCGCCGAGGGCGCAAGGACGCAAAGGGACATCGCAAGCAAAAGTGCGAGGAGAACAGAGAGAGAACAAACTTTTTTCATGACTGTGAACCTCTTCCTTTTTTATTTTTGGGAGACTCCCCCTATTTATACTGAAAGTATAGCAGAATTGCATAGCCGCGTCAAGCCTTTTGCGGATTTTTTTGGCATATTTTTTGTACAATTTTTCTGTTTTTTGTTTGTGCATTCTGCGGTTTTTCTTTTTTCGCGCAAAAACGTGTACCCGTCAACCGTTTGACGGACGACCTGCCGGTGGATTTCGGTCCTGCAGTCCGCGCGCTACGAAACGCAAACTTTGCGCCCGTCGAAAGCGCAAAAAAAGGACCGCACCCGCGCGGAAACGCGAGGTGCGGCGGTTCTTCAGGCGAGGTCGAAAATTTCCTGCCCTTCCGGCACGTCGGACAGCAGAAACCCTTCGCCGAAACGCGAAATTTCGCCTTCCCGACAGCAGACCGTGCTGATTCCGCCGTCGAAAAGCGGCGACGGGTCGAAGTCGTCGGCGATATAGACCGGTATCATCTGCAGCAGCAGTTCCCCACAGGAAAGCGCGTCCGAACGGCAAATCAGGTGGTCGGCGCAAGCCCGGCAAAGCCCGTCCCGCGCGTCGATGTACGGGGAAACCACACTGCCGTCCGCCCGAACGGAATACCGCGCGCCGTCCGCCGACACGACCGGAAACGCCCGCAACGAAACGACGGCGCAAGCCCCCGCATACTGCAACGTCGCGGCGGCGCGGACGGTGTTCCCCTCCCGCCCGTAGAGATGGAGGGCGTAGAGGTTGTCCCGCGCGTCGAGATTGCGGGTGAACCCGTCGAAACTGGAAAGCGCGCCGCGGGTGAATCCCGCCGCCGTCAGCGTTTCGGCAAGGTAGTCGGCGATGAAGGCGTTTTTGGTCCAATGGAAGTCCACGAACGTGTAAATTTCGTGCGTTTCCGCATAGGCCGCGTAGGCGTCCGAAACGTGCAGGCAGACGCCGGTCTCGCCCGTAAATTCCAGCCAAACCGACGCCGAATCGTTCGCGAACGCCAAAACTTCCTCGAAAAAGGCAGCCATTTCCGGGTTCCGCGCCGGGTCGTACTCGTCCGTTTGCGCGTCCCCCCGACCGGAGAAAATCAGCCGGTAGTAGGGATAAATCGGTCCTAAATAGAGTTGCCGCCCGGACGAATCGGCCTGCCGCAACGCTTTCACCAGCGCGGGGTCGAGGTCCACCGTCTGCCCCGGACGGGCGTTCAGTTCGGCAAGCCCGCGCACCCCGTCGAAGGTCTGGTCGGCGCTGAACAGGCGGTAGGCTTTGACGCACGCCTCCCCGTAGAGTTCGGAAAGTTGCTCGTACTCCCTTTTCGCCGAAAGTTCCCCGCGCCCGAATTCATAAATCAGGCTGAATTCGTCGGCGCAACTCGCCTGGTCGGTCTGCACCGTCACGCTCTGCCACCCCTCCGGCTGCTGGGAGGAGAAAAGACCGGTGATGGCGGAAATCAGCGCGGTGACGCCTATCACCAGAAAGACCGCGAACAGCACCACCCGCAACCACAGGTGCTTCTTGTCGACCTCCAGTTCCTGCCGGGGGACGACTTTCGGCTCTCGTTTTCGTGGAAACAACTTCATGACCGACCTCTTTCCTCCTTTGGGGGGAAAATACAAACGTCCGGCGGCTCCCTCCGCCGGACGTTTATGAAACGCGGAATCTTTTACAGCAGGGCGAGCAACAGGAAAATCAGGTAAATCGCCGCCAGCGCGCCCAACGTACACAATCCGATGATTGCGCCGCGGAAACAGGCTTTGGCGTTGCGTTTATGCCGGAATTTCTTGAAAATCAGCCCCGCAAGCAAGCCCAGCGGCGCCAGGAAGAACGACGCCACCGTATACCACGGGTTCCCGGTATCGGACAACGGCTCCCGGTCGAATTGCGATTCGTCCACCGGCGCCTCCTCCGGTTCGGGCGGCGCGACCGCGTCGTCGGGCAGAATGGTGATGGATTTGAGCGGCACGCCCTTTGCGCGGATTTCCTTATACGATTCGATTTCCGACGGACTGCCGTAGACGAAGTGATTATGCCCGATGTCGGTCAACGCCGGGCTTTCCTTCGAGTAATCGTGGACCGACGGGTCGTAGGTGAACAGCACCTTGTGCTTCTCCAGCTTGGGATCGGGAATCGGAATGGCCGAAATCAGCGAACGGGTGTAGGGGTGCAGCGGATAGTCGAACAGTTCCACCGCGTCGGCGACCTCCACGATGTTGCCCTTGTAGATAACGCCGATACGGTCGGAAATGAACCGCACGATGGACAGGTCGTGCGCGATGAACAGGTAGGTCACGCCCCGTTCCTTCTGGAACTTGTTGAGCAGGTTGAGCACTTGCGCCCGAATGGAAACGTCCAGCGCCGAAATCGGCTCGTCCGCCACGACCAGTTCCGGTTCCATGACCATCGCGCGGGCAAGACCGATGCGTTGCCGCTGTCCGCCCGAAAATTCGTGGGGATACCGGGTCAGATGCTCCGGCAGAAGGCCGACTTCCTCGACCATATGCTCCACCTTTTTAACCCGTTCCTCCTCGTTCTTGAAGAGGTGGAAGTTATACAAACCCTCGGAAATGATGTAGTCCACCGTCGCGCGCTCGTTGAGCGACGCGGCAGGGTCCTGAAAGACCATTTGGATGTTCCGAATGACCTCGCGGTCGAGGCTGTGGGGGATTTTGCCGGTGATACGCACGCCCTTGTAGAGGATTTCCCCGTTCGCAAGCGGGTTGACGCGAATCACGGCGCGACCGATGGTGGTCTTGCCCGAGCCCGACTCGCCGACCAGCGAGAAGGTCTCCCCTTTATAGATATCGAAAGAGGCGTTCTTCACCGCGCGGACGGCGCTGTCCCCCTTGCCGAACGTGATGTCCACGTTGCGGAGCGAAAGCAGGACTTCCTTTCCGTTTTCACCCACCGGTCCGTGTTCCGGCAGGTGGGACGCCGTGGGGGACTGCTTGAATTTTTTCTTCTTTTCCGTTCCGACCTTTCCCGCTTTTTCGGGGGCGGCGGAGGACCCGGTCTGTTCCGAGGCATTTTCCGTGAGGTTCTCGTTTTTCTCCTGACGCACAGCCTTATCCTCCTATACTGATATTGAACGCTTTCACGAGCTTCTCGTGGATGTTCTGAATGATTTCGGGCTTTTCCGCCTTGGGCGAGCGGGGGTCCAACAGCCAGGTCTTGGCGGAATGGGTGTCGCTGACCCGGAACATGGGCGGCTCCTTCAGCGTGTCGATTTTCATGCAGTACGGATTGCGGGGGGCGAAGGGGTCGCCGACGATTTCGTTATACAAGGACGGCGGCGTGCCCGAAATCGAATAGAGTTTGGTGTTCCGTTGCGCCAACTGGGGCAACGAGGAAAGCAACGCCCAGGTGTAGGGGTGGCGGGGGTCGTAGAACACGTCCTCCACCGTGCCCAATTCGACGATTTGCCCGGCGTACAGCACCGCAACGCGGTCGGCGATATTGGCGACCACGCCCAAATCGTGGGTGATGAACACAATCGTATAGCCGAAATCCTTCTGCAGGTCCTTAATCAGCTTGAGGATTTGCGCCTGAATGGTGACGTCCAGCGCGGTGGTCGGCTCGTCGCAAATCAGGATTTTCGGCTGACAGGACAGGGCGATGGCGATAACGATGCGTTGCCGCATGCCGCCCGAATACTGGAAGGGATAGTCGTCAAACCGCTTTTCGGCGTTGGGAATTCCCACCTTGCGCATGAGTTCCCGCGCGCGGGAACGCGCCTCGCGCTCGGTGCAGTTCTGGTGTTTGAGAATGACCGACGTGATTTGCTTGCCGATGGTGATGATGGGGTTCAGCGAGGTCATGGGGTCCTGGAAAACGGTGGCGATTTTGCCGCCGCGAATCTGCATCCAGTCCTTGGAATAGTGGATTTTGGCGAGGTTCAGCACGCAAGTGCCGTGCAGGAACTCCGGCGTTTCGTCCAGATAGCGCACCCGGAAGGCGACGGTGTCAAAGACGGCGTTGCGCTTTTCCTCGTCGTTCAGGTCGACCCCCATTTTCATGGCGTCCCGCAAGGCACGATTCAAACCGCGAACCAGTTTCATGCGTTTGGTATACCCGTATCGGCCCACCGAAAGGTAGACCTCTTTGGCGAGAATCTCGTTGCGTTTCCGCGTGTCCTCGCCGATTTGCCCGGCGATTTCCTGTTGATATCGGGCCTTGCGTTCGGACATTTTGCTCGCATAGGCGGACAAATACGCGCTGTCCGCCGTAGCCGCACGCTTATGGGCCTGCACTTTGGCGTCCTTTTCCGCCTGCAGCTGCTTAATCTGCGCGTCGTAGTCGGAAATGGACGCGGAAACCTCCTTCAGGCGCGCCTTTTCCTTGGACGGGTCGATGGTCTGCCGGAGATTGTACGCCTCGGTGCGATGGAACGTCAGCTCGCGGAGGCGCTCGTCAAAATCCCGCGCCTCCTCGTCGGTCAGCGTGAATTTGGCTTTCTTTTCGGACTCCAATTCCCGCATTTCCCGCCAGGTGGCGGCGCCCAGTTCCAATCGGGACGCGCTGTCCAGTTTCTTCTTGATACGCGCGATGGTGCGGCGGGCGGTAAGCCCCAACGCGACCTTGGTATCGGCAAGTTCGTCGTCGTTGAACAGAATCTGCCCCTCGTCGATACTGCCGTTTTCATCCAGCATGCCGGCGAACGTCTTGGTAAAGACCGATTTGCCCGAACCCGACTCGCCCACGATAGCGATGGACTCGTTCTCGTAGATGTCCAGCGAAATGCCCCGGATAGCGGTCAGTTTCCGCCCGCGGACGCTGAACCGCACGACCAAATCCTTCACCGATAGCAGGACTTTTTTGCCATTCTGATTTTCCACGATGCCTTCCTCCTATCTGTGGGTTTTGGGGTCGGAGGCGTCGCCCAGATTCTGCCCCACCACATACAGCACCACGGCGATGATCGCCGCGACGGCGGTAGGACTCCAGAACTGTATGCCCTGTCCCGGCACCGAAATGCTGGAAACCGCGTCCTGAATCAGGCGTCCCAGCGACATATCGGTGATACCGATGCCGATGTAGGACATGAACACCTCATAGGAGATGTAGGAGGGCAGTTCGGTAGCAAGCAGGGTGACGATAACGGAGGTCATGAACGGAAGGATGTTCCGCAACGCGATACGGAAAATGGACGTTCCCAGACAGCGGGACGCGAGGTTGTACTCGCGGTCGCGGATGATGATGACCTGCGTTCGTATGAAGTAGGCGATACCGATCCAGCCGGTGACGGTCATGGCGAATACCAGCGTCCAGAAGGACCCGGTAAAAATCAACACCAGCACGGCAATCACCAGCACGTATGGCACGTTGCCCACGATGTTGTTGACCTCGGTCATGATGAGGTCGACCTTCTTGGAAAAGCCCCAGATTGCGCCGATGATGACGCCGACCGTCATGTTGATGGCGGCGCAAACGAAGGCGAGCGAAACCGAGATACGCGCGCCGTTCCACATGGCGTCAAAGGTGGACTGCCCCAGCTTGCCGGTACCGAGAATCCATTTGAGGTCGAAACCGAACATGCGAATCGCCTCGGTCGGCGTGAGGTTTTTGGATTCCGAATTGAGGGAATTTTCCAGCACGTCGTAGTTGGAAAAGAACGGGTAAATGTAGGTAAAGATCAGAACCAGCCCCAGCAGTGCCAGAATGACGATGTTGATACGTTTCCGGAAGAAAACCCGGAAAACGGACTTCCAATAGGAATACCGGGGCGCGGTAATGCGCTCGGACTCCACGACGGAATGGTCGTACGGGGCGAACAGCTCCTCGTCGGACATCTGCAAATCGGACAGGTCGATTCGTTCGTTCTCATGCACCATTCACAATCACCTCGCTTTTTCCGTGAAGGAGATTCTCGGGTCTATCACGGACATCAGAATGTCGCCCAAAATCAGCGACAGCACGGACAACAGCGAATAGAAGAGGGTCAAGCCGACGATGACGCCGTTGTCATACGCATTGATTGCGGTAGTCAGCAGGTAGCCGGCGCCGGGGACGCGATAAATGCTCTCCGTGATGATGGCGCCGACCAGCGAGCCGAGGATACTGCCCGGAATGCCGTGCACGATGGGGATGATAGCGTTCTTGAGAATGTGCTTTCGGAAAATTTCGTTCTCCGAAAGACCGCCCGAACGGGCAAATTTCACATAATCCGAATTCTGCTGGTCAATCATGTACCGCCGAATCCACTTCATCAGGTTCGCGATGGAGGGCAGGGCGAGCGACACGACCGGCAGGACGTACATCAGCTTGGAATCCAACTGCAAATCGAAGGATTTCGGCAGACCCATCATGCCGCCGAGTTCCCGGAACAGGAAGATATACGCCAGACTCGGCACCGCGATGATGAAAATCACGTAGACCGTACCGAGGGAATCCACCCACGTGTTCTTCCGCCGCGCCATGAGGATCCCCAGCGGGACGCCGAGCAGATAGGACATCGCCACGGAAATCAGACCGATCACGAAGGAGAACCCGGTCTTGGACATATTTTTCTTGTACATCGTCACGTTGGTGTAATCGTCGGTGAACCGGTCCGAATACAGCAGCAGCGAATCGCGGGAGCCCTGCACGTAGGTCGCGGAATGCAGGTCGCGCGGGGATTCCTCGGTCAGCCCCGTAGGGAACGTGACGGTGACTTCGCGGTTGGGGTCCTGCCGGTCGCTGAGGGTATTGAAAATATCGATATCCTTGTTGACCGAATAGGAAAGCCCCAGGTGCAAACTGATGAGGTTCTGATGAATGTACGGGAATTCATCGTCAAAATAGAGTAGGTATTTATGTTCGGTTCCGTTTCCGATGATCGCGGGGGAAAAGACCTTTTTCGATTCCCCGTTGTCGTTGTAGAGCGGATCGTACAGGGTGAAACGGATCCCGGTATTTTCCAGTTTTTCACCGGTGGTATCTTCCACATAGTGGACGTTATCCACCTGAATCAGGTTCGTGAAGTATCTGCCCAAACGGACGATCAGCGGGATGTCCTTCGTCGCATAGTAGACCTGCCGCTGCTTGGTCTTGCTGTCGTAATTCAGACGCACCACCGTGTATCCTTGGGATTCGTAGTAATCCTTGAATTTCTCGACGTATTCCTTCGCAATGTCGGAATCCTTGGACGGTTTGCGCCCGAATTGGACCGCCTTGGAACGGGTTTCCTCGTCGATTTCGCCGTTCGCGGCGAGCTCCGCGAGCCATTCGGCGTACGGCACGTAATCCACGTAGCCATAGCTTTCATACGCCTGTTGCTCATAGACGGCCCGTTCGTTGGCTTGGGTTTTGTTGTATAGGGGGTCTTTCGCAAAAATGCGATACCGGGGGATCAGCGCGTACACGAGCATCATGACGACCGCGATGACAATCACCACGGAGACCAGCCCGTGCAGGAGCCGTTTTAACAAATATTTAATCATCTCAACCCACCATAATCGGACAAACGAGGGAAACGGACTTGCCGTCTTCCTCGTATGCGGATTTCTTGTTCACTTTTAACAGGGGCGGAGTGGGGTCGAAAGGGGGGGGATTCCCCCCTTTCGACCTCTTTCAGGCGCGAGCCGTTTGGCAAACGGATTCTTTGCGTTTGCTATCCTTGCCCGCGCATACGACCGGGCAGGAACGGACTTACGCGTCCAGGCCCAAGCACTTCAGCATGTAGCCGCCGCCCTTGACCATGGTGTCAAGGTAGGTGGACGGATCGCCGTAGTCGGGACCCCAGCCGGAGTTCAGCGACAGATCGTAGTTCGCCGTATCGGCAGTATTGAACCAGTAGGTAGAATTCAGATAGTCGTCCTGGTTGTCGGTGCCGTACAGGTCGACGACAACACAGCCGTCAAACGCGCCTTCGATGGAAGTCTTGACCGCGTTCGCCGCGGCAGTATAGGAAGCACCGTCTTCCAAATGCGGATAGTCGATGTGGACCGGGTTGGAAGCGGAAACTTCGACGCCGGCTTCCTTCAGTTCCTCGATGGCCTTCGCCATGTATTCCTTCGCCTTTTCGACGTTGAGCCAGCCGTCGTAGCCGCCGCTCGAACCGGCGCCGCCGTCGGCGTTCGGGTCATACACCGTCATCGGATACCCGTCGGCAGTGACCTGATCCTGCATGATCTGACCGTAAGCCGTGCCGGTCTTATAGGTCTTGTCTTCGCCGTTGATCTTCACGGTCACGTCGGTCGGCAGATACACGAAGGTACCGGGCGTGTAGGAGTTCACCAGCGAGGTGAGCTTCAGGTCGGCGCCGACGCTCTGCTCCATGTAGCTGGCTCTGTCGAGCGACATGGTCAGTGCAAGACGGAAGTTCTGGTTCTGCATCGCGGCCTTGGTAACCGCCTTCTGTTCGTCGGTCTGGTTCGAAACCAGTTTGGTCTCGTCGACCGGGTCCGTAAAGATGCCGCGGTTGACGTTGAAGAAGCCCGGATAGGTCGAAGCGCCGGTGCTGGAAACATAGGCGTACTTCTCGAAGTTCCCGTCGTTCTTCGCCATGGTCACAGCGGCAGAGTTCAGGCCGCAGCCGTCGATCTTGCCGTCCTTGAAATCGCTGTAGCTCTGGGTCGCGATGGAGGTGTCCACGTAGACCCATTTGATCTCGTCGAGAACGATGTTATCCTTGTTCCAGTAGGACTCGTTCTTCTTGAACACGATGGAGTTGTTGGAAACGTAGGTATCAATCAGGTACGGACCGCAATAGACGATGTGGTCCTTATCGGTGCCGTAGCTGCCCGAGGACGAGCCGAGACCGAATTCGCCGCCCTGCGAGGTGTAGTAGGTGCGGCAAAGCGGGGCGAAGATACCGTAACCGAACATGGTGTCGAAGTACGGCGTCGGCGCCATCAGCGTGTACTCGAGGGTGTGATCGTCGACAGCCTTCACGCCGACTTCGGAGAAGTCGACCGGGTTATCGGCGTCGCCGTACGCGGCGGTACCGACAATCTTATCCTCGACGAGGTAGGACAGACCGCCTTCCGGGTGGTCCAGCATGTGCTGCAAGCCGGCGACAAAGTCGTCCGCCTTCACTTCGGCGATTTCGGCGCCGGTGGAGTCGACCCACTTCACGCCTTCGCGAAGCTTGAAGGTCCAGGTCAGACCGTCGTCGGAAACGCTCCATTCGGTCGCGAGAGCGGGCAGAAGCCGGTTCTCACCGTCGTATTCCATCAGGCCGTCATAGGTGTTGACGAGCACTTCGGAGTCGGACGCGTTGGAAGTGACCAGAACGTCGAAGGTCTGCGGATCGGAATTGTAAGCGATGCTATACTTATTCTTGAACTCATAGCCCTTTTCGGTCAGGTATTCCTTCGCTTTGTCGAAGTACGTACCGGAGCCGGTCGTTTCCTTCCAGAGCGCCTTCAGCGCGTCGCGGTCTTCCGTCTTGAGCGGTTCGGTGCAGACCAGCGCGTTGTGGTATCTGTAGGA
>CANQTR010000036.1 GCA_947626805.1 uncultured Clostridia bacterium | reverse complement strand
GAACCATTAGCTCAGTCGGTAGAGCATCTGACTTTTAATCAGGGGGTCCGGAGTTCGAGTCTCCGATGGTTCACCAAAATCGCGGCAAGCCTTTGCGGCTTGCCGCGATTTTTTATACGAACACAACGAAAAAAAGCGCCGGTCAGTGCCGGCGCCTTCTCGATACGGAATTTCCCCGCTATTCGTTCGCTTTGAGCGAATCCACCATGTCTATTTTTCGCACGACCGGGACCGAAAGCAGACTGACGAGCATCGAAAACAGCAACGTCAGCGCGAACGCAATCACATAACTCATCGCGCCGATGTCCCGTCCGAACATGACGATGTCCAATTCCACCGTGCGAATGACGAACGCGTGCAGCAGGATACCCAGCAAAAGCCCCACGACGTCGCCAAGCACCGACAGAAGAAAGGATTCCCGGAACACATACGAGAACACTTCCGGCTCGTAAAAGCCAAGCACCTTGATTGTAGCGAGCTCTCGGCGGCGTTCACAAATGTTGATGTTGTTGAGGTTGTACAGCACGATGACCGCAAGCGCCCCCGCCGAAAAAATCAGCACATAGACGACGAAGTTGAGTTTTTCGATCATGTTCGAAAACGTTTCGCGCAGTTCGCCGGAAAATTGCAGATAGGCGACGCTTTCGCTTCCGTACAGCCGTTCCGAAACCGCCGTACGCACCTCTTCGGTGTCCTCGTTGAGTTTGACGAGCATACTTGACGGGGCGGGCTCCTCCGCGAACAGGTCGCGGTATTGCGACGGCGACAAGCAGGCGTAATTGAGAAGGTAGTTCTCGAACACCCCGCCGACGCGGACGGTCGCTTCCCCGCCGTCCTCGCGTTTCAGCGTAACCTCGTCCCCCGCGGAAACGCCAAGAATTTGCGCCGCCTTATCCGAAAGCAGCAGTCCGTCCTCTTGCGAGAGCGGGTCGCCGCCGCGCGTGTGCAGGGAAAGGTAGTCGCCGATACGCGCCTCGTCGAGCGGAACGTAGAGCGTCACGCCCTCGACTTCGTCCCCACCGTTTTTCAGCGTCAGCGATTCCGCGTATACCGGCAGGACCCCGTCGACGAGGTCGTCCTCCGCGAAAGCGCGCAACGTCGGGTCGTCCTCCCAGACCGTTCCGTCCTTGAGAGAAACGGTCAGTTCGTAGGTCTGCACGCGGTCAAACTGTCTGTCGACGATGCAGCCGATGGAATCCTGCAATCCAAACCCGGTCAGCAACAGCGCCGTACAGCCCGCTACACCGACAACCGTCATCAACAACCGCTTTTTATACCGGAACAGGTTGCGGAACGCCACCTTGCGGTGGAAGGACAGCCGCTTCCAGAAGAAGGTCAATCGTTCCAGCAGGATTCGCTTTCCGGCGACCGGCGCGCGCGGACGCATCAGCGACGCCGGGGTTTCTTTCAGCAAGGTTCGGCAGACCAGCCACGTCACCAGCAGGATTCCCCCGCAAACCGACAGAAACGCCGCGAGCGCGTAGCCGAATCGGAAGGACAGTTCCAGTTTCGGCAGGGCGAACATAATGCTGTACGCGTTCCAAATGACGCTCGGGAACAGCCACGAACCGACCAAGATGCCGAGCAATGACCCCGGCACGCAAGCGCACAGGCAGTAGCCGAGGTACGACCAGAGGATTTCCCGGTTCGTGTAACCGAGCGCGCCGAGCGTACCGGCTTGCGTGCGCTCTTCCTCGACCATGCGGGTCATGGTCGTCATCGCGACGAGCGCCGCGACGAGGCAGAAGAATACCGGAAACACCAAGGAAATCGACCGGATTTTCTCCGAATTTGTCGAAAAACTGTTGAAACTGACGTTGTCCGCGCGGGTGAGGACTACCCACGACGGGGTCTCCAGCGCGTCCCTGTCCGCTTTGGCTTGCTCGATTTCGTCCCGCGCGTCCGCCAGCTCCCGCTCGCCCTCGGCGCGTCGCTTTTCCAGTTCCGTCCGCGAATCCGCGAGGGCGTCCTTCTGTTCGTCCAGTTCCTTCCGCGCTTGCGCAATGCCGGCGGCGACCTCCGACGGGAAATTTTCCTCCGCGCCGTAGAGGAGCAACAGACCGTCGATTTGCGTTTGCAAAGCGCTTTCCGCTCCGTCGATTTGGCTTTGCGCCGTCGCGATTTGTTCTTCCGCTTCCGCAAGACCGCTTTTCAGCTCGTCCTCGGCGTCCTGCAGTTCGCCCTCCGCCTTTTCGATTTCGTCGTCGTAGGTCTTGCGTATGTCCGCATAGCGTACGTCGGAACGCTCCTTTCCGAGCGTTTCCGCGTCGCTTTGCTTCCCGTCGAGCAAATCGAGGTATTCGTCGGAGAAACAGTTGTATGCCGCCGTGTCCGTATACGTCACGACGAAATCGGTGTACACCGAAAGGTCGAATGCGGCCGGCAAAAGGTACAGCACCGCGCTGACCTGCCCGGTCCCGACCGTGGTCTTTTCCCGTTCAATCGATAAGTACAGCGGGCTTTCCGCCAGACCGACGACGGTGAACTTCCGGGCGGCAAGTCCCTCCGGGGCGTTCTCCTCGGAAACCGTAAAGGCGTCCCCGACGGCGTATCCGGCGGCAAACGCGCTCGGCAATTCCAGCACGCATTCGTCGGCACGCTCCGGCATGCGCCCTTCCGTGAGCGCAAAACCGTTCACGCGCTCCTCCGCGGGCTCGGAAAAGCCCCAAAGCCGTGCTGTCAGTTCGTCACCGTTCGGGTCGCCAAGCACGAGGTCCATGCTGTATCCCGCCTGCACGCGGTCGACGCCGGGCAAGGCGAGCACGGCGTCCCGGTCGTCGTCGGTCAGCCCCGCCGTCCCTTTGATATCCAAATCCATGACCCGGTACTGCCGGTAATAATCGTCCGCCGAATCCCGCATATCCGGGCAGGTCGAAAACAGCCCGACCAGAAACCCGCAACCGAGCGCAACGATTGCGAATATGGAAAGGAAACGGGGCATTCCGCGCAGGACGGCACGAAAAATCATTCGTCTGTAGTTGCGTTTCACGGAAGTGCTCCTTTCACCACTCGATTTCGTCGACCGAAAGCGGGTGTTCTTGCGTCCGCACGTCCGTTACGGTCCCACTTCGCACGGTAATGACGCGGTCCGCCATTTTCGTGATGGCTTGGTTATGCGTGATGATGATGACGGTTTTGCCGGTGGAACGGCAGGTATTCTGCAATAAACGAAGGATAGACTGACCGGTGCGGGAATCCAGCGCCCCGGTCGGCTCGTCGCAGAGCAACAGTTTCGGATTTTTCGCGAGCGCGCGGGCAATCGCGACCCGCTGCTGTTCCCCGCCGGAAAGTTGCGCCGGAAAGTTCGATATCCGGTCGCCCAGCCCGACCGCTCGAAGGGTTTCCGCCGCGTCGAGGTGGTCCGGACAAATGTCGCACGCCAGTTCGACGTTTTCGAGCGCCGTCAGGTTTTGCATGAGGTTGTAGAATTGAAAAACGAATCCGACGGAATGTCGGCGGTACTCTGTCAGCGCCTTTTTTCCGCACGCGCTGATTTCCCGTCCGTCCAGAAAAATCTTCCCGGACGTGCAACTGTCCATCCCGCCGAGCATATTCAGCAGCGTGGTCTTCCCCGCTCCGCTCGGTCCGACGACGACGCAAAATTCCCCGCGTTTGACCGTAAAACTGACGCGGTCGACCGCGCGAATCTCCGTTTCCCCCGCCTGATAGATTTTGGAGACATCCTCAAACCGCACGAAGTCTCCGTCTTTTTCCGTCTGCACAGTCATTCGTTCTTCCTCCCGACGCGATAAATTCTTTCATTTTCATTTTATCGCGAAAACGCAAGTGGTTGCAAGCGCATATCGTAAAAAAATTGTAACATTGTGTCTATTTTCTGTAAAAAAGACCGCCCCGCGCTTTCGCACGGAAAACGGTCGGAAATTTGATGTTCCCTAAAACCTGCTACGGACCGGTGTGGATTTTACGACCTTTCGGCGAGCACATACCCGCGGTTTGCCCGATTGAAAAATGAAATCGCCTT
The DNA here is from genome assembly GCA_947626805.1 of uncultured Clostridia bacterium. GTDB lineage: Bacteria > Bacillota > Clostridia > Oscillospirales > CAG-382 > Coliplasma. The sequence goes on along the minus strand of CANQTR010000036.1, from coordinate 10,751 downwards.
CGTCGGGTGATAAAAGCAATCAAACAGTACGTCCAATCCAAATGCGTCGAAAATGCAGCCGAACAATTCGTTCCCAAAACTGTATATCGGCGTTTGCGCCAGAAACGGCACTTCGTCCGAATAAAGGTACGGATTCCACCAAAAGGCTCGGAACTGCTCGTTGATTTCTTCGGCGGTGATGTTCCCGCGGTAGATTCTTTCGATTGTTTCGTTGAAAAGGGCAAAGTGCTCCGCAAAATGTCTGTTGAGAACCGGAATTGCCGGGGTCCCGATGTTTGCTTGCAAAAGCCTGTCAACTTTTTTGGACAAAATTCCTTCGGCATTGTTGCAGAATTTGATTGCCAGTCCTTCCCCGGTGAATCGGAAAATATATTCGTCCAGCATGGAAAAATGCTTCGTAAATGCGGTGTAGTTGCCAATCAGTTTCTGAATCATCAAATGGTGCAGTTCGTGCAGAATGACATATGGCAGTTCCGCAATTGTACAGACCTCCTCGATTCCAAACAGGTCCAAATGCAGCGCATTTTCATAAACATATCCAAAGGAAGGTCCGAAACTCAACGTAGACACCACCCCCGCGTCGTCGAGCGGGACGGGTTTGGGAAACGCCGAAGAGAGTTTTTGCTGCAAGGACGAAAGGGTTTCTTTGCAAAGCAGTTTCTTTACCCGTTCGTACCGGTCGTAATATTTTTGCGGGTCCGACGAACAGTCCAGCCACCGGTCATGCTTCTCCCGCAACGCGTTTTTTCGGTCCTCACACAAATCGGGGATTTCCGTTCTCCCGATACTTTTCAGCCGGGAAAAATAGGCGACAAGCGGCTCGATGGACGGCAGACCATATCTTCTCGCTTCGAATTGATAATCCCTGTGATGCAAAATTGCTAGCAAAGCATTCGTATCGGTCGATTCCGTATGCGATTTTGAGAGGTAGTCCAGCATGATTGGAATACTTTCGATTCGTAGCTCCATTCCTTCCCCCTTTTTTCAGGCAATCGCTTTGCGATTCTATTGCAGGACGACCTGTTTCTGCCCGATTGCGTTCAGGACGAGCCGGTCGCCTAGGTCGTACAGTTCGTAATATTGCGTCGTCGAACGGTTGCTCGCCACGTCGTCCCGGAACGTGCCGTTGTTTTCGAAAATTTTATACTTCACCTCGAAGTAGTACACCGAAACCTCCTGTCCCTCGTATTCCGCCGTCGCATTGGTTTGCGTCCGGTTAACTTCGATATCGTAAAGCATTTGCATCGTGAACCGTTCCGGCGGCTCGAACGTATCGATATAGTACGGCGTCAGGAAGGAGCGGTAGGTCTCGCAATCGCCGCGAATGACCGCGTCAAAATAGTCGTGAAAGAAAGCAGACGCGACGCCGAGGGATTTGTAGTTTTCCTCCGTAATGGTTTCGCCGGAGCCGTATTCAAGATAGCGCACCGACCGGTCCAGCCGCTGGTACGCCGGGTATTCGAAAATATTCCTGTCATAATCCGCTTCGTAGAACACGTCGCGCGGAAGGGGGTCCGGACGTTTGGGTGTATCCTTCAGCAGGAAATCCACCAGCCAAAGCGCCCCGGTGAGGACGGCAAGGGCGAGCAGAATGACCCCGACGAGCAGAGCGACCCGTTTGATTTTTCCGCGGTCGGATAAATCCTTCCATTTGGTCCGTTGCTTTGCTGGTTTCAAAGAGTCCCCTCCCTTTTTGGCGTCAAATAAGCAAGCAGGGCGAGGAAAATTCCCTCGCCCCGCTCGGAAAACGGTTTACTGGTGCAGATACCGCCGCAGATTGTCCGCGCCGATGCGGATACCTTTCAGCGGGTCCTCCATCCCTTCGAACTCAATCATCAGGTAGCCGTCGTACCCCGCGCGTTGCAACGCATGAATACATTGCTGAACCGGCACGTTACCGTGACCGATAATCGCGCCGCGCAGGTAGTTGCAGGCACGGGTCTGGAACCAGCCCTCGCCCGGCGCGTCCTCCGCGCCCGAACGCTTGTGGAAATCCTTGGCGTGCGCATGAATCGCATAGGGAGCCATCACGCCGACCGCGTAGGCGTTGTCCGCGTCCGCGCAAGCGAAGTTCCCGATATCGACCAGTGCGCCGAAGTTCTCGTCGCCGACCTCGTTGATAAGTTTCTCGACGCGTTCGGGGTCCTGCGCAAAGAACCCGTGGTTCTCAATGCAGGTCTTGATTCCGCGCGTTTTCGCGTACTCTGTGACCTCGCGGTAGGCTTTCGCCAAAATGGGCAACACCGCGTCGAAACTACGGCGGGTCTTGACGGACGCCGGATAGCCGGGGGTCGCGTCGTGCCGCATACACTTCGCACCCAGCGCGACCGCGACGTCAACCATTTTCTTGACGCGTTCGACCTCTTTGTCGAAATCGTTGTTGAGGAAGTCGGAACCGATGCAGAAACAGACCGCTTCCACGCCGACCTCCTTGCAGTAATCGCCCAATTCCTTGGCCTGCGCGAGATATTCCTCGTACGGGAGACCCTTCCCCCAGGAGGAATCCACGAAATCCACGCCCTCGCACCCGAATTCCTTGGCCTTGTCAATGCAACCTTTGGTTCCGAGGGTGTCGATGTACTCGTGGAAACTATACAGACTAACGCCGATTTTCATACCTGTTTTTCAAATTCCTTTCCGAATTTTCTATGACTTTTTTTGTTTAATCAAAAATGATGGTCGGCACTTTCGTGAGGTCGTTCAGACCGATGATACCGCCGCCGTCACGGAGTGCGACGTTCTTCCAGGTATCCTTATCGCCCTGGTTAACGGAGATGGAAGCGCCGATGGTCGTGCCCTTTTTGCCTTCGACCGTTTCGCCCTTCTTTCCGATTTCGGAAAGCGGGATAGAAACCTCGTAGGTGGTCGTCTGGGCGCCGTCGTCACGTTTGGAAACGTTCTTTCCGCCGAACTTGACGGTGCTGTCGCCGCAATAAAGTTGGTTCGCGTCCTTGCCGCTATCGGTCACGCCGACGCCGTACTGACGGAAAATGTTGTCGGTTTGAGCCTGCTGGGTCTTACCGCCGCCGGTTCCGAAGTTCCAGTTTGCACTGTTCATGAAGTAATCGTCGGTCGGAGAGAGCGACAGAACGTTGATTTGAATCGAATCGTAACGCCACAGGCTGCCGGTCTGGTCATCGGGCAGATAGTGGTTCGGGGAATCGACGACTACGCCGATATAAAGGTTATCTTTATCGTAGGTCATGTAGACCTTCGCGGTTATTTCGACGTTCAGCTTTGCGAACTGCTCGTAGTTGGCGATATCGGAATCCGGCTCGATTTCCCAGAGCGGCTTGCCGTATTCGTCCTCGGTCACGGAACCGTCGACCGATGCGGTCACGTTCTTGATGTGTGCGTCAAGCGCCTCCGTCGCGCGGAAACCATGCGGATAGACGACGGTTTCCGGCTTGAGTTTCTTGATTTCGTCCACTTTATCCTGGAAATCCTTATGTGCGGCGATGACGAAACCGTCCTCCGGAATCGCGACGTCGTCTTTGCCGCTGTCGCTGACGGCGAGAGAACTGGTAAGCGTATAGCCCCAGCTATCCGGGTTGTAGGTAAATACGAGGATGTTGTAATCGTCGTAGCTGCCGTTATCGCTGGCAATGGTTCCGCCGTACTCATAGTTGAAACCGATGACGCCCGCGACGCCGTCCTGCGGACCCTCGTTGAGCCCGGTCAGCTGCAAGGAGGTCTTGTCGGTTGCGGCAGTAGCCAGCAGTTTGCCGTCGCCAATCGTGCCGTTCCAGCTGATAAACTGGGTAAGCTTTTCAGCGGCCGTACCGTTCCCGCCTCCGCTGGACGTATCCGTGGAAGCGCCGGAAGCGGAACTTCCGCTCGCGGAAGAAGCGGCGCTGCTCGCGGAGGAAGCGCTACTTGCGGAAGAAGCATTGCTCGCGGAGGACGACGCGCCGGAACCGGTGCTATTCGTCGACGACGTGCCGGACGAGGAGGTTGCGGTGCTTGAAGTGCTGCTTGTTTCTTCGGGATCGCCCGAACATGCGGCGACGCCGACGACAAGAGCAAGCGCTAACAGCAGGAGAATTAGTTTTTTCATGGGAATGTTCCTTTCTTGCTTTGCGGCTTAATGCGGCTTTATTTTGTTTTTTTTGTTTTAAAATCGACGCGGCCTCAACTTTTCTTGCGTTTCCGAAGAAACGCGACCGCGACCCCCGCGATGCCCCCCGCGACTGCAACACAGCCGACTACAATACCGATGACCGCCCAAGAAATGCCGCCGGACTTTACGCCTGCATAGTCAAGCAACGCCTTCGGCAGGTCTTTCGCGGTGGATTCGTCCACCTTTACAAACCCAAAAATCCCCTTGCCTGAAACTTCGACGGACAGATAATACCACCCGTCCTCCAACTGTACGGCCGTTGCGTCGCCCGCCGGAATCGCGACGGTCGTCGCCGACGCGTCCAAACGGGTATATGCCGTCACTTCCCCGTCAAGCGCTACTTTTCCGGCGCTTTCCGGGTCATATACGACGACCTTTACCGTCGACAACTCGGAAAGATTGTAGCCGTCGGTCACGCTGAAATGCACGTCATATGTGCCCGGCGTCGCGTTCGAGCCATTGAGCAGATAGAAACCGTCCCCTTCGAGCATGAACGGCAGTCCTTCCGGAATGTCGAGCTCGCCGGTTTTCAAATCGCCGCGCAAGCTGTCCCCGTCCGACACGTCCAATCTACCGGACGTGCGGTCCCCGACCGCGCCGACGACGCACTGATTCGGCGCGACGACCGGCGTAAGCGCGGCGAACGTGCCTTTGATGTACTGATAGGTCATGTCGTAGACCTGTCGCCGGTCGGACGAAGCGGCTCCCTGCGAGCAGGAAAGAATCCCCGTCACGCCTTGATAGAGCATCATCATATGTCCGTCCATGCAACCGGTCTTGTACCCGGTATGAACGTACTTATAGTACCGCTCACGGAAATCCGGCTTTCCGATGTCAAGTTCGAATTCCATGCCGAGCCCGTATTTCTTCGCCTGTCCGGCGGAATCGTCCAGCGTTCCTGGCAACGGACTGCCTGTCTCGTCGTTTCCGCCGAACGCGTAACCGCTTTGCAGGGTCGCGCAATCGAACCCAAGTTCCGCCGCACGCTCGGAACCGGGCGAGCAATAGTACGGAATCCAGATGGTTTTCAGACCTTTTCCGTGGGCATAGTCGTTGAACGCCATGACGAACGCTTCCTCGTCCGAGGTGGTGGTGTACTGCACGATTTCCTCGTGCCAATACAGCCCTTTCAGTTCGAGGTGCGCGAAGTTCGCGTCCTCAAATGCCCCGACGATGCGGTCGACATAGGTTTTCAGCAGCTGCGTCCGGTTTTCAAGGTTGTTCGGCGAGATTCCGCCGAGGGAATAGTTGCCGAACGCGAGATACGGGACGGAAAGAAACACCGGGTAACGGTTTCCTTCCCCCAATTCCGCGCTGTGTTCGCCGACCAAACGGTCCAAAGCGGCGAGGTTCGTGGTATTCGAAGTGCCGAGAAGTTCGTCGATGTATTCGTTCCAGCCGGTTTCGGTCTTGAAATCGTGCGTGTTCGGCAGGAACAGCATGGACGAAAACATGGTGTCGGTCACATTGCCTTCGGTATCGACGTACAGCAGATACGGGAGCAATTGCGCCTCCGTATACTTGCCGGACGTGTACATCAGCACGATATTGCCGATACCGTCGATTTCCCCGGCAAATCCGCGTTCCGCGAACGGTTCGTCCGCCGGTGCGCTTTCCGCGCCGGAGGCGTCCGCCGTTCCGCTGACCGTGATTTCATCAATATAAGTATGCACGTCGCTCGAAAATGTGACGCGCACATACCGCGCACGGTACGGCTTTTCCAGTTCGACCTTCTGTTCCACAAGCAGTGCGCCGACTCCCGCGATGGAATCCGGGTCGTCAAGCATGCCGACCGTGCCGAAAGATTCGCCGTCTTCCGACACCGCGACCTTCACATAGCGCGGACACTGTATTCCGCCGCTCGCCCGTAAGCTGTCGACCTCCACGGAAGTGACCGCACAGACCGACGCGAGGTCAATCGTGACGGTAACCGCCGTGCCGCGGTAGAGGTGCACGAACGCCTCGTCCGACGGCGACGCCGACGCCGCGCGGACGCCGTCCGTCAGCGCGCTTTCCGGCGTATACGCCTTATTCGGGTACGCGTTTTCGATTGGGCTGTCATACGAAAGAGTATAGGATTTTCCGACGGAAAGCACCGTTTCCCCTTCCGCCGCGCAAACCGCCGAAATCGGGAAAACCGTCAAAACGCCCGCAAGCAGTACCGACAAAAGCCGTCTTATTCGCAAGTTCATTTTCGCTCCTTCAAACATTCGGCTTATGCGACGGATTCCTTATAGGCTTCCACGGTCGCGTGCATATCCGTTTCGACCGATGATGCAATCGAATCCCAGCGGGAGGTCAACTCGTTGGTCGCGCCGTTAATCAGCGAACCGTAGAAGTTAATCAAAGCGCCGTTGCCCCAGTTGAAATAGGAACCGAGGTCATAGAAACGACTGCCGTAGACCAAGTCCAGCATTTCGGAATCCTCCTCGGACAGGGTCTGCAGCTGGAGCGTTTCCTGATAGTAGGCTTTCTTGACGTCGCTGCCGTAGTAGCCGAGCGCGTCGAGAAGAGCGTATGCGGCAGCTATGTTCTTACAGCAGAACGGAATGCCGATGACGGAGGACTGGTAGCGGTTGACCGTGTTGCAATAGCGGGACTGGTTTTCGTCAAGTTTCGGGGTCGGCAGGACGCCGAATTCGAAATCCATGTCCGTCCGCTTGAGGATAGAGATGGAACTGGAGGTCGTGTTATAGAACAGCCCTCGCTGGTTGATGAACATTTCTTCCAGTTCGGCAAAACCGTATTGGGACGGATTCGAGCCCAGACCCTTAATCAGTTCCGCCCGCTGGGTGATTTGTTTATCCGACATGATTTCATAAACCTTGTCGAACACGGACTGCCCCTGGCTGGAATTCACGTTGATTTGGAAATAGTCCTCGGTGTTCGGGTCGGTCGACGCCATTGCGAAGTTACAGCCGTTGACCAGCACCGTCGCGCCGTAAGCGTGGGACAGGTTGCCGAAGGTGGCATTGAAACCCCACTCGCCGTTTTCGTCGGCGTGGGAAACCATTCTGCACATTTCTTCAAAGAGGTCGAGCGTGAACTTGCCGTCCTTGACGATGTCGTAGATGTCGCCGTACTGCTGCAAATCCGCGTTCTCGTCGTACATTTTCTTGTTATAGAGGTAGAGATAGATGTTGTCGTCGTCCGTAATCAGCGCGTCGCCGCTGAGGAAGTAGGACTTCCCGGCGATGGAGATGGCGTCCATACATTCGCGGTCCCACCACGCCTTGTCGATGCTGAGTTTTTCGGGCTCGATGGACCAGAAGAGGTGGTCCGTGATGCTCTGCACCATGTTGTCGACCGAATCGCAAACCAAATCGAAGTCCGCCGTACCCACCGTCTGCTGTTCGCGCAAGTAGGTAATCGGGGTCTTTTCGGCATGGATTTCAATTTTCAGACCGTGGTTCTGCTCAATCAGACCGTTGCGGGCCTCGACCGCGGCGCTGACCTTGGTGTAATTGCTGTCCGCGTCCGGGACAAACTGCAGTTCGCCATAGGTGTGGCGGTCGCTGTTGACGCAAAGGATTTTGACCGTCGTATCCTCATAGAAATCCTTATAGAGGAAGCTGTCTTCCGGGGTGTCGGAGTTGGCATTACTGCCGGCGTTATTCGAGGTGGCGCCGGAGCCGGAGGAGCTTCCCCCGTCGTCCTCACACGCGGCAAGCGCAAAGGCGCACAGAAGGGCGACCAACAAGAAACAGGTCAGTCGCGTGGCAATGGACTTTTTGTGAAACATATGGAACCCTCCCGTTTTGGTAGTAATTGGCATTTGTGCAAAAGTATCTCTACAGTCATTATAGCATAGCGCGCTTTTGTTTTCAACGATGTTTTCTCTAAACTTTCAGGGATTATTTTGTGCATTTTGCTCAACTTTTGGTTGAGCGGCCTCCAGAACCGCGAGTTTGACGCAACAGCACAGGAGCGGCGCGGCTTCCGCGAGTTCGTTGAGGGACGGATAGGTCGGCGCGATACGAAGGATATTGTCCTCGGGGTCCTGCCCGTAAGGGAACGGTGCGCCGGCGGCGGTCAGCACAAGTCCCGCGTCCTTCGCGAGTTCGACGACCCGTTTCGCCGTCCCGCGCGGAAGCGTCATGCAGATGAAGTAGCCGCCGTTCGGCTTAGTCCACGTCACCCCCGGCACTTCGGAGAGTTCCTCCTCGAACACCCGGTAGAGCAATTGGAATTTCGGACGAATGATTTCCATATGCACGCGCATTTGCGCCCGGACGTCCTCCAGCGTGCGGAACACGCGGGAATGCCGGAGCTGATTGAGCTTGTCATGCCCGATGGTCTGGACCTTCAGGCAGGACAGGATATGCGCGATGTTGCGCGGGCTGGAGGCGAGGCAGGAGATTCCCGCCCCGGAATAGGTAATTTTCGACGTGGACATGAATTCGATGAACAGGTCCTCGTTGCCGTACTTCGCCGCCTCGGAGAAAATTTCCAAAAGCGTGTCCGGCGTGTCGGTCAGGTCGTGCAGGACGTAGGCGTTGTCCCAGAAAACCAGGAAATCCTTTGCGGCGGGCTTGAGTTGAGCGAAACGCTTGACGACCTCGTCGGAATAGGTGATACCGCTTGGGTTCGCGTACTTCGGGACGCACCAGATCCCTTTAATCGTATCGTCCTCGGCGACCAGTTTTTCGACCAGGTCCATATCCGGTCCGTCGGACAGCAGCGGGACGTTGATCATGCGTATCCCGAAAAGTTCGCAAATAGAGAAATGGCGGTCATACCCCGGAACGGGGCAGAGGAACGAGATTTGGTCGTACTTGCACCAGGGCTTGCAGTCCTCCCGCACCCCGCAAAGCATCGCGCGGGCAACCGTATCGTACATCAGGTTCAGGCTGGAGTTGCCCCCGACGATGACCTGTTCCATCGGCACGTTCAGGATTTCGCCGAAGAGCCGTTTCATTTCATTGATACCGTCGAGCCCGCCGTAGTTGCGGCAGTCCGTGCCTGTTTCGGAAAAACATTCGTCGTTGCGAATGACGGCGGTCAGCAGGCGGGACATGGTGCCGAGTTGTTCCGGCGAGGGCTTTCCGCGGGACATATCCAGTTTCTTTCCGCGGGCCTTGATGGTTTCGTACTGCTTCATGAGTTGTTCGTGATTCATGCGTTTCGCTTCCTTTTTTTCTGATGGCATATATACAGCGTATTCGCGTTTGTTAGAATTCGGCACTGCCGACGGTGCGGGGGAACGGTTCGACGTCGCGGATATTGGAGATGCCGGTCAGGTACATGATGAGCCGTTCAAATCCCAGCCCGTACCCGGCGTGCTTGACCCCGCCGTACCGGCGTAGGTCGAGGTACCACCAGTAATCCTCTTTGCGAAGTCCGAGTTCGTCCATGCGCGCTTCGAGCACGTCCAGCCGTTCCTCGCGCTGGGAACCGCCAATCAGCTCGCCGACGCCGGGAACCAGCATATCCGCCGCGGCGACGGTTTTGCCGTCGTCGTTGAGGCGCATATAGAACGCCTTGATTTCCTTCGGATAATCCGTGACGAACACGGGGCGGCCGAAAACGGTTTCGGTCAGGTACCGTTCGTGCTCGGTCTGCAAATCGCACCCCCACGAAACCGGGTAGACGAAGGACTGCTTGCTTTCCTGCAGCAGTTTGACCGCCTCGGTGTAGGTGCAACGGGCGAAAGCGTTGTCCGCGACGAGCGTCAGCCGTTCGAGCAATCCCTTGTCGACGAACCGGTTGAAGAACGCAAGCTCGCTCTGGCAGACGTCGAGCACCCGTCGAATGACGTAACGGGTCATTTCCTCGGCGAGGGCGGTGTCGTCTTCGAGGTCGGCGAACGCCATTTCCGGTTCAATCATCCAGAATTCCGCCGCGTGGCGGGGCGTATTGGAATTTTCGGCGCGGAAAGTCGGGCCGAACGTGTAGACGTTTGCGTAGGCGAGCGCAAAACATTCGGCTTCCAGCTGACCGGAAACGGTCAGGTTGGCGGGTTTCCCGAAGAAATCCTTGGAATAATCCACCTTCCCATCCTCGCGCAAGGGCGGATTCTGCTGGTCGAGCGTAGTGACGCGGAACATCTCCCCCGCGCCCTCGCAATCGCTCGCGGTGATGATGGGGGTATTCACATAGACGAACCCCTTTTCCGCGAAGAACCGGTGAATCGCTTGCGCGGCGACCGAGCGGACGCGAAAGACCGCGTTGAACGTGTTCGAACGCGGGCGCAAGTGCGCGATGGAGCGGAGGAACTCAAAGGAATGTCGTTTCGGTTGGAGCGGATATTCCGGCGAGGACGCGCCGACCACCTCCACCCGTTCCGCTTTCAGTTCGAACGGCTGCTTGGCGTCCGGCGTCAGGACCAGCGTTCCGTTTACGAGCAGGGACGCGCCGACGTTTTGGCGGGAAATCGCCTTGTAGTTTTCCAGTTTGCTTTCCTCCAGCACCACCTGAAGATTCTGAAAGCATGTGCCGTCGTTCAGTTCGATGAATCCGAAGTTGTTGGAGGCGCGAATACTCCGGACCCAGCCGCCCAATTGCAGCGTCCGCCCGGCGAAGTCGTCCGGCGACGCAAATATCGACCGCACGGCGGTCAGTTCCTGTTTGATTGCCATAAAACCCTCCGAAATCATTTTTTTCGCAATTTTTCATAGTATACCACATTCCC
>CANQTR010000035.1 GCA_947626805.1 uncultured Clostridia bacterium | reverse complement strand
TGCGCGACCGTGGGAATCATGTGCCCCGCGATGAGTTTCCTCGCCGCGATCCTCTACTACGACTACGGGGCGGGGTTTCGCGTGTTTACCCTGCTTGCCGATTGGTTGCGACTGGTCTGCTACAACTTCCCGTTCGCATTCTTCACGCAACTGTTCTTCATTCAGCCGCTGGTGCGGACGGTGTTCAAGGTGCTGGTCGTGCGAAAGGGGCGGGAACGCGCCGTTGCGGCGTCCGTGTAGGGAGGAAATAGAAAAGGAACGGCGGTATGACCGTTCCTTTTTTGTTTTGCTGTTCAGAAGACGTAAAGCGTGCAGAACCGACTGCTCGCGCCGGGGTACAGCCCGCGGTCCTTCCACAACCGGGTGATGACGTTGCCGGCGGCGATGGAGGTCTGCCACGCGTAGTAGTCCAGTTCGTCGCGGAAGTACTTCCCCGCGACCGGCAGGAGCACGTTTCGAATTCCGTCCGCCAATTCTGCCGCCGCTTTCGTCAGCGACGCGTAGGCGGGCTGTTCGAGCAGCGCATGCTCCAGCCGCCTGAACTGCTCTTCCCGAATCACGATGGCATCCACGAACAGACTTCCGTCCTCCCGCCGGGCGAGGAATCCCTGCCGCAGCAGCGGTTCGACCTGCTCCCGCTCCACGTCGCCGAACGACGCCGGGTCCGTCCCATCCGCGACCGCCCGCAGCAGGGGAAGACAGTAGTTGTTCGGGACGTCCTGCGTGTAGCGGGTTTGGCAGAACACCTTTTCCATCCAGTTTGACGCCTGGTGGCCGTCCCAATGGACGTACGGGACCTTTTCCGAACTGTAACTCGTACAATTGTTGTTGAAGGTGACCCCCGGCAGTCGGCAGGACGCGCCGTATTCAAATCCGATCACGCCCCAGTTCCCCCCGTCGGCGCGGTGGTAAACCGGGATTGAGAACGATTTGAGCAGCAGCTTTTGATAGGTTCTTTTTGCGAAGTACATCTGCACATCCTCCGGTGGGTAGGTCCCGAACGGGACGTTCAGTTCCTCCGCGAGCCGCGCCGATTCGCCGGCGAGCGTCCAGAGCGTTTCATACTGCTGTTCGGCGAAGGTACAGCAAAGTTCGTTGCACGCTTCCTGCACGTCTTTGGAAAGGATCAGGAAGTTGGTCAGCAGTTTCCCGTCCTCGGTTTTCCGCATCAACTCCGCGTCCAGGAGCAATTGCGTTTCCTCCTCGATGTACGGCAGGGCGACGCCCAGCTCGATGGCAAGTTCCTCCAGTGTGCAGGGGTTGTTGTTCGCCTCGCACAGAATGTTCTTCGGGATTTTTCGTTGGATTGCCCGCCACGGCAATCCGCTCGGCTGGTTTCCGGAGGCGTAAAAAGAGACTTCTGTCGGTTGGTAGCTTCGTTTCCCGAAGGTTCTTTCCATTTCCATTCCCTCTTTCAGTAAATTTCTGGCACGGTGGAGTTTGGAGCGGACGGTCCCGTCCGGCAGACCCAAGCGGTCCGCGATTTCGCTGAGCCGGACCCCGTCGAAATAGTAGGCGACGACGATATGCCGGTAATCGGCGGACGTGAACGCCAATTCCCGCCGCAGCAGCCGAAGCGCTTCGGCGTGCAGCAGGGTCTCCTCCGGGGTCGGTTCCGGGTCGGACAGGTCCGCTTCCCCGTCGGGAAATCCCGGCGCTTGCGCCGGCGCGAGCGCGTCCGCCCGCCGTCGTTTCTCCTTCGCCCACGCGCAATAGCGGTTGTGCGCGATTTGCCAGACCCAGGCGGAAAAATGCTCCGGCTGCACGCCGCGCCCCAGCGCGGTCAGGACGTGCAGCGTCACGTCCGAGGCGAGGTCCTCCGCCTCGTGCGGGTCGCCGGTTCGTTTGAGGCAGAAGTAGAACAGTTTTTCGGGGTATTCCTTCGCGAATCGCTCCTGCAGGGTGTCCGTTTGCGCGGGGTCGTTCATGGGTTCGTCCCTCCTTTTCCGTGCCTTTCATTCAGATAGTGTGCAAAAATCGGGAAACGTTGCAAAAAAATGTGTTTTTTTGGAAAAAAGTGCAAGTCCGCCATGTTTCGGGGGGCAAACGAGAACACTACGACTTCGCGCACTTTGTGCGCTCCGCCTTGTTCCTCTTTTTCCCCCGAATACCCCCCTTTCATCAAAAAACGGCTTGGCTTGCGCCACTTCTGACGCCGCCTTCGCCGTTTTTCTCTGGAGGTGTTCCGGAGCCGGCGCATGTCCGCCTCCGGAACGATATTTTTATTGTATTTGGGCGTTTCCTTCGTATTTTTTGGTTTACTTCGCGAAAGTCGTGTCGAAACGGTACAGCAACGCCGCGATTTGAACGCGGGTGGCGTTCGCTTTCGGTTCCAGACCGACGTCGGTGCCGGACAGAATACCGTTCTGCACCGCCCACGCCATCGCCGTCTGCGCGTAGCCGCTGACGGACGCGCCGTCCGCGAAACGGTCCAGCGCGGTCAGGTCGTCGACCGTCGTGTCGTACCCCTGCGTTTGCGCGAAACGGTAGAGGAACACGGCCGCCTGCTCGCGGGTAATCAGCCCGTCGGGGGCGAATTCCGTCGCGGAAACGCCGGACGTGATACCGGCGGACGCGCACCACAGCACGCCTTCATAGTACCATGTGTTTTCCGGAACGTCGACGAACGGCAGGACCGCTTCGGGGTCGACGGCGGGAACGCCCGCCATGCGGTGGAGGACGGTGGTCATCATGCAACGGGTCATCGTGCCGTTCGGGGCGAATTCCGTGCCGGAAACGCCGGAGAAGTAGCCGCTTTCGTAGGCGTGCCGCACGGCGTCGAATCCCCAGTGACCGAGCGGGACGTCGGTGAACGGAAGGGTGGACGTGGCGATATACGCCGTGTTCCAAATGCTCGCCGTCGGATATTCGACGCAAACGCCGATTTTCAGATAGCGCCCGTCCGTCCGCGCGGACGCGGGAATCGTGACTTGCAGGTCGTCCGTCGTCGTGCCGCTTGCGAGGGTGACCGCGTTGGCGGATTCGTTCGAGTCGCCGGGGTTCGGCTCGCCGAACAGTTCGATGACCTTATAGGTGTACGCCGCCGCGCCGTTGACCGGTTTCCAGGAGATGGTGATGTTCTGTCCCTTATAGGCGACCGCCGGGGCAACAATCGACGCCTGCGCGTTGACCGCGCCGCCGATACGGGTCGCTTTGGTCAGGTCGACCCAGCCGAAGTTCGCGAGGACTTTCGTGTAGCCGTAATTGCCGGAGGTTTGCGTGACCGTGAAGGTCCGACCGGCGGCAAGCGAGGAAACGGCGGACGCGGAGGCGGAAGCGCCGCTTTGCAGGGTGGACGCCGTATTCAGACGATAGATGCCCGGACGGTAGCCGGTCTTGGTCACGTTCGCGAGCGCCTCCTGCAGGCGCATGATTGCCTTGGTGTAGTCGCCGGGCATGGACTTCGCGGAATCGCGCACACCGGTGCCGTAGGTCACGGCGGCGTCCAGCGCGCCGGTCGCGCCGCCGAGCAGGAAGTTTTCGCGCAAGGTGTTCGCTTCGTCGAGCAGTCCGTTCAGTTCCGCTTTGTCGGAGGCGCTGACGGTCGGACGGGCGACGACGAGGATGCTGTTGGCGACCCGACGGGTACTGGAGATCGCGGTGGTCAGCGAGCCGGATTTTTCGATGGTCATTTGGGTCGAGCCGCCGCCGTCGAGGTCGATTGCAGTCACGCAACCCTGCGAAATGAAGTAGTTGGCGAGTTCATAGACGGTAAGACCTGTGTTGGTGCCGGTACGACCGGGGGAGGCGACGAGGACCAGCGTCCCGTCCGCCTTCACGCCGATACCGCTCCGCTGTGCGCGGGCACTGTTGAACGAGTAACCTAAACCGTCCGAATCGGTCACGTTCGCGCCGTTCGCGACGATGTGGTAACCGTAGGTCACGAACGCACTGTTGCAGTTCTCCATGACGGTCTTTGCGGCGGCCATGGTTTCCGTCGCCGTAATCCGCACTGTGTCGCCCACCGCGAGGGAGCGCAAGGAGGCGGCGTACGCGCTCGCGTTGGAGGCGTACAGCACGAACTGACCCTTCCCGATGGTCCCGCCGGCGGAAACGCTGCTTCGAACGGCGACCACCTTGCCGACGAGCGTCCCGCCGACGGTCAGTTGGGTGTGGTCCTGCTTTTCAAAGACGATTTCCACGCCGGCGGCCTTGGTGTCCGTCTTGGTGCCGCAAAATTCGTCGTAGTAGTAGATGCCGCCATAGGTGGTTTCCGGGCAGATGTTGATACATTCCACCGGGGCGCTCCACGCGTTGTTCTTCGCGTTGAGCGTGTAGGAGACCTTGGAATAGGCAAGCGCGGAGGTGCCGTCGCTGTTGAACGCGAGCACCCACGCCGCGTCGTTGCTGTTGCACCCCTGCAGGATTTTGCCGTCGGAGATGTTGACCCCGCCGTAGGTATTGCAACTCTTTCCGGTGAAGGAGAAGAAGGACGCGTTGACCCCGCCCTTGACGTCGTAGCCAATCGTTTCCGCTTCCTTGGCGGAATTGATGGTCGTCGCGCCGTAGCCGGAGTTCTTGGTGTAGACAAGCGGCATATAATTGCTTGTCACGGGATTGAACGTCAGGGTGTGCAGACGTTGATTGCCGCCGACGGAGCCTTTGACGGTGGTGTTGTCGTACGCCACGCCGGTAGCGAGGTTGCTGTGCGTCGAGCCGGTGACGGTGCCGAATCCGACCCATTGTCCCGCGTAGTACGCCGACGCGGCCGCGCCGGCAAGAGAAACGGCAAGAATCAAAAGCGCGAGGAATAAGGGGAGGAGGCGCTTGGTTGCTTTCATAACTTGCTCCTTTTCATTTGGTTTGTCAGAATCAGTATAGCGGAACCGGGCGATTTTGTCAAGGCGCGAAAAGGGAACGGGGAGATTTTCGGCTTTCTGCACAGGCTGCCTCCCGTTTTTTTGGGCAAAAACGCCCCGCACCCGCCGCATTTCGGCAAGCGGGAAAACGGAGCGTTTTCAGGCGGGTCCTTTCCCCTGTCCGCCCAGCCATTCGGCACCGACGTCGCGGCCGAGGTCGCAAGTATAGACCCACTCGACGACCTGCCCGTCCCGCAAGACATAGTTCGAACAGCCGTAATGCGGGTACGCCCCGTCCACGCGGTACATCCAGCCGGAAAACGGGCCGCAAGAGAATTCGTACAGGTAATGAATCCCTTGGATATAGACGCTCCCGAAACGGTTTTGGTCCGAGCCTTGGTATTCCATTTGGATTCTGTTGTACCGAACCGCCCGGTCGAGCAGGTCGAACACCGTGTCCCCGTCCCGCAATACGTATTCCGTCGGCGGCAGGATAACGCCGTCGGGCGGGACGAATTCGTCCGATTGCAGGGCGGGGTCGAGTTGGTCGTAGTGGTCGAGCACGGCGTCGCAACGGATACTGATTGTCACCGTTTCGCTTTCGGACGTGATGTCGTCGATGTGCGTCAGGTAGTATTCGTCTATCGATTGGACCTGGGTGCCGTTGACGACGACGGCGAGCAGGAGCAGGACGCTGCATACCGCCAAAATGTCTTTTTTCACCGTTTTTCCTCCGTTTCGGAAAGCGCGGCAAGTTCCTCGCGTTCCGTTTCGCGGCGTTTTCGCCGTTTCCGGACCCTACGGACGAGAAAGAACGCAATCGTCGTTGCGGCGGCACCCAGGACGGCGGCGAGCAAACGCCCGCGCAAGACGCCGTCGATTTGCGTTTTCGCCCGTCGAACGTCGTCGAACCGTTCGATTTTTGCGCGGTCGTATTCGCTCAGCGCCATACAGCGGGCGAAGATGCCGTCTACGGTTTTCCTGTCCCGAACCGTAAGCCGGTCAAACGGGTAGAGTTTTTCGCGAATCTCCGCGTTTATGTCGTCGATTTCCGCCCGAATCGCCGCAATCGTCGCTTTCGCGTCCGTCAGTTTTTGCAGGTAGGCGGGTTTGCCGTCGAATTCCTCCGACCGCGACAGTTTGTCGAGCAGGGCGGCGACCGTCGCGTCGTATGATGTCGTCAGCGTTTCCGGCAGGCTGTCCGCCGCCTCGCGGTCCGCGTCGTCGAAACGAACGGTCGCGTTTCCATGCGTTCCGACGCCCTGTTCGGGGCGGAAATCGTAGAGCGTCCGTAGTCCGTTCTGCTGTCGCCAAAGCGCCGCCATCGCGAGCAGCGTCTGCTCGCCCGCCATCGCGTTGGATTTTCCCGGCGCGGCGTCGGGATTGTTCGGGTCGTACGCGAAGGAATGGGCAAAGCCGCCGTCCGACATTCGATACCGAAGGATTCCGTCCAACAGCGTATGCCCGTTTTTGCGGAACCGCGCGTCGGTCAGTGGGTCGATGCCGAGACAGCACAGCGCAATCAGCACCTGGTCGGTGCTTTCTACGTTTTCCGCGCCCCAACTGGCGAAGTCGCCGGTGTCGAGTTGCATTTCAGAGAGGCAGGAAAGCGCGTCCGCAATCGCGTCGGGAACAGTTTTCGTCACTTCTTTCGCGTTTTGCGTGAAGGCGTAGACCTTGTCGCTGTCGCGGTAGGGCGCAAGCGCCTGCACGGCCATGGCGGTCATGTCGGGGTCGGATTCCGTCCCGTTCAGGGAAAACCCGCCGTCCGGGCGCTGCTGGCGAAGGATTTCGGTGAGTATGCCGTCCCGCGTGTCGCAAGCGTCCGCCGGGACTTCGTACCGCATGCTGTCGAGGGTAATCAGCCCCCAAATCCAGCCGTTGAGCCCCTGTCTGCCGAGCGGCGCCGTTTTTCCCCGGTCGTAGGTCCCGTCCGCAATCAGGTCGATGGGTTGTCCGTTTTCGTCGGTACCGGCATGGGTCGGGTCGCCGCCCGCGGCAAGCATGGCAAGCGCGACGCGGTGCCATTCGGTGGCTTTTGCGGCGCTTAGCCGGCCGGGTTCCCGGTACCGTTCCTCGATTCTGCCCTGCAGCACGGCGAGGTAGCCGTCGAAATTGTCGGAAACGCCGAGCCTGCCGAGTCCGATGGGGTACCAGTCGCCCGCCGTCGAACCGGCGCGTTCCAGAAACGCGTCGTTCAGCAGGAACCCGTCCGCGGGCGAACCGTTTTCGGCTTTCTCCCATTGCAGGATGCCGTCGGCAATCGACAGGGCCGTGTCCGAAACGGATTCGGCGGACGCGGGCGTGCAGAACGGCGGCAGAAAAAGCGCGAGCGTGCAGAGGAGCGCCGTCAATCGACGCGTCATTTCGAATCCCCGCCTTTCGTCCGTTTTTTGGTCGTTTTTCCCTTTTTTGCGCGGAAATACGCGGCAAGGAGCGCGGCGACCGCGGCCGTCGGAAGGACCGCGACGCCGACGAGCCAAACGGGGGATACGGCGGAATTTTCGCCCGTGTTCCCGTCGGCGACGGAGGGAATTCCGTCCGCGCCGCTTTGGCCGTTGACCGCGCCGTCGGCACCGTATGCGGATGATATTTCGCCCGCGCTGACGGGACTGTTCGTTTCGGGCGGCGCGCTTGCGCTGACGGGATTGCTCGTTTCGGGCGGCGCGCTTGCGCTGACGGAATTGCTTGTTTCGGACGGCACGCTCGTACCGTCGGAATTGCCGGATTCGGATATTTCGCTTGTACTGCCGGAGCCGTCCGCGACGGATACTTCGTCCGAACCAACCGATTCGACCGGTTCGGAGGACTCACTTGTCATGGCAGAATTGTCCGCGGCAGGCGGTTCGTCCGGCTCCGACGGCTTTGAAAGCGCGTCGTCGAGCGCTCTGACGGCGTCGTTGACGCTGTCCTGCAAAGCGTCCGGCGTTTCCATCACGGCGAGCGCGTTTTCATAGGCGCTTTTCACCTCGCCGTCGGACAGGGAACCGGAGGACAGCGCCCGGCAGATGGCTTTGCAGAGCGCGTCCTTGTTCGCGACGGGGTAGTACCCCGAAGTCGGTCGCTCCCCGACCCCCGGCGCGTTCCCGCCGGTCGCGCCGAGACCGCCGATGTCCGCGCCGTACGCAAGCGTGAACTGCACGCGAACGACGTCGCCATCGGAAAGGAACGTGTCCGAAAACCCGACGCCCGGAAATGCGTGATTGACCGCGTACATCCACCCGGAACCGTTCGTGAACACGAATTCGCCGAGGTACCCCGTCCAGTTTTTCTCGTAATCGTCCGGGTCGAAAAAGACCATGGTGTCCCGTAGGTGCGGGAGCAGGACGGCGGGAATCGAGGGCGAAAGGCGCAATTCCCGCGCGTTTTGCGGAATTCCGCTCCCGGAATAGCGGTTGAATTTCGCCTTTGCGGAAGTCCCGTCCGCGATGTAGGCGAGGTAGAACGCGTCGCGGGTCGTTCCGCCGAAATAGCAGACCAATCCGCTTTGCCGGAGCAGGCGGAGCAATTGGTCCGCCGCGGTTTCGCCCGCGCGAATCGGCAGTTCGGTCGGCTCGACCAGAAAGCCGCCGCCGATTGTGAACGCCTCCACGCTCCAGGTCGCGTATCCGATACACTCGCCGGAATCGTCCGCCGAAGGCGCGGTCCGTCCGGCGCATACCGTCAGCGCGACCAGAAAGGCACAAAGCGCCGCCGAAAGGCATTTTCTGACAGACATGGCATTTATCCGGCGTTTCTTCCCGCACGCGCAAGGAGCAGGAGCCCGCACAGCCCGACCGCCAAAAGAACGACGTACGGCGGCAGGTCATTCGTGTCGCCCGTTTGCGGCGCGGACGGGGCGCTTTCTGCGCCGTCGGAACTTTCGGATACGGGGTCGTTCGAGCCCGCCGGACTGCTGTCGGCGCCCGTTTCGCTTTCTAATTTCTCCAGTTCGGCTTCCGCTTTCAAAAGCGCGTCATAGTTGCCGACAAGCGCTTTCGCCTCGTCGGACAGCGCGTCGTATTCGCGCCGCGCCGCCTCTACCGCGTCCTTCCGTTCGAGCGTTACCTTGCCGATACCCGCAATCCGTTCGGAAACGCGCTTTGCGTCCTCCTCGTCCGAACATTCCTTCGCGGTCTTGACGGCGTCCAGCATTGCCTTTGCTTCCGCCACGACGGTGTCGACCGCGTTCACGTCGGCGGCCGCGTCGATACGGGTGAAAAATTCCGTCAGGAGCGTTTGCAGTTCCGCCTGCTGTTCGGCGCGGTAATCGGAAAGGGTTTTGTACGTCCGCAACGCTTTTTTCGCGTCGTCCTTCGCATTTTGCAATAGGGCAGCCCAGGTTTCTTCCGCCCGCTCCAGCGTCTGCAGGCTGTCGGAAAGATACGGTTTCAGTTCCTCGTCCAGCGCGTCGTAGGCGCGCCGCGCGGCTTGAATAGCGTCCGCGCTGCCCGGCGTGACGGTCCCGATGGCTTCGATTTTTTCGACGACCGCGCGAATCGCGTCGGCTTTTTCCGTCTTTTGCCAGTGCAACAGCGGGTATCCGCCGTTGACAAAGCCGAACGGGTCCGCTTTGTACGCGCCCTGCAGGCGAGCGGCAAAGTCGGGCGCCTGCATATCCCGCGACGTCATGCCGACGATTTCCTCGGCGTGCGTGCCGTCGCCGGTCGCGTTCGCGAACGTTTCCCGGTCGTAGTAGCAGTTTTCGACCGTCGCGTTTCGCGTGACCGCGGCGACGACGGCGCCGCTCTCTTCACCCTTGATTTCGCCGACGGCGTAGCAGTTCCGTAGGACGTTGTTATCCTGCATTTTGCCGACCACGCCGCCTGCCCACCAGCCGTTTTCGTCCAGCGAAATTTCGCCGGTATTGTAGCAGTTCTCCACGGTCACGCCCGCATTCGCGGTGAGGTACCCGACCACCCCGCCGACCGGCCCGTCCTTCGCGTGGATTGCTCCGGTGTTGTAACAGCCGGAAATCAGCCCGCCCGAAGTCGTCCGCACGACGCCGACCACGCCGCCGCCGTAGGAGGAATACCCCAAAAAGGTGATGTCCGCGCCGTTCCAGCAGTTGACGACACTCGCGCCGTTGCATACGCTCACGATGCCGCCGACGTCGCCGCTGCTCGTCAGAATCGTACTGCTTTCCAGACCGAGGTTGCGTATGACGGCGTTCGGTCCCGCATAGCCGAAGACCCCTTTCGTCATGGAAAAGAGATTCTCGAGGACATGGTAGCCGCCGTCGAACGTCCCCTCGAACGCGTTGCCGCTTTTGTTCGCGACCGGGCTCCAGAGGATTTCGCCGCTCAGGTCCAAATCCGCCGTCAGCGTGACGACCTTGCCCTTGAAATTGTTGCCGGCGTTGACCGAATCACGGAATTGCAAAAATTCTTCCACCGTGCCGATTTGCAGGTCGGGTGCGGTCGTCACCGCGATGGGGAGCGAGGCTTTCAGGATTCCGTAGACGATTTGGATTTCGGCGTCCTCCCGCGTCAGCAGACCGGCGGGCGCGTAGCGGTAGTCCGTGACGGGTTCCTCCGTCCCGTCGCTGAAACGGGCGGTCACGACCATGCCCGTCGGGTCGAATCTCTCCCCTTCGGTGTACGCGGTCTTGTCCGGTTTTCGGGTCACGGCAATCGACGTGCGGTACGGCAGGGCGGGGTCGTCGAGCGCTTCCTCGCCGCCCACGAACGCGACGGTTTCGAGGAGGCGGGCGCCGTGATACACATAGCGGCGCTCTGCCGGCGGCACGATTCGAAAGGCGGCAAGCGCCGCTTTCAGCGCGCCCTTGTAGGTCGGGTCGGCGGAAATCGGCGGCAGGGCGTCGATTTGCGCTTCCGCCGCGTCGACGGAAGCCTGTTCCGCTTGCGTCCGGTCTCCGCGCATATCGAAAAGCGCCCGCATACCGTTTTCCAGCCGCCAGTAGGAAACGAGCGCGTAGGTCGCTTGCGCGGTCGCCATAGCGTTCCAGCCGCCGTTGCGGGTATGGCGGAAACCGCCCTCCGGCGTTTGAAACAGCAACAAATTGTCGAGAAGCGTTTTTCCGTCCGCCGTGAGAAAACGGGGGTCCTCCGCCGGGTCGATTCCCAGCGAACAAAGCGCCGTGAGGACTTGCGCGGTGCTTTCCGCCGCCTCGCCGTCGCCGAACGGGGAGAGGAACCCGCCGTCGCTTTGCTGTATCTCGCCGAGCCGGTCGAGCGCTTCCTTTACGCATTGGCGGACGGTTTTGGAAACGGTTTGCCCGCTTTTCGCGTTTCGGTATGTGTAGACCGTTTCGTCGTTGTAATAGGGCGCGAGCGCTTGAAGCGCCATGCCGGTCATGTCCGCGTCGGACGCCGCGTACCCGCCCAGCGCCCACCCGCCGTCGGGAAATTGCGCCTTGAGGATTTCGACGACGAAGGTTTCGCGGGGATATTTCGCGCCGTCCGGCACGTCGTACAGTTCGGCGTCCAGCGCGATAAGCCCCCAAATCCAGGCGTTGAGGTCCTGCCGACCCGGACCGCCCGGCACCGCGCAGTCGTAACTTCCGTCCGCAATCAAATTGATGGGTTCCCCGCCGTATGTGCCGAACGCGGTGGGGTCGCCGCCGAGCGCCGCGACCGTGACGGCCGCCCTGTGCCATTCGGTGGATTTGACCCTGTCGAGCAGTCCGCCTTCCTCCTCGTAGGTCGTTTCGAGATACGTTTTCATGGCGGCGAGATAGGCGGCGTATCCGTCGCCGTCCGCGAGCAGGTAGCGATACCCGTCGTCCCCGAAATAGCCGAAACGCCCCATGGCAAGCGCCATCCAGTCGGTTGCGGTGGAACTTGCGCTTTCCGTATAGCGCTCGCTGCCGAGCAGGGAATCGGAGGGTGACAGCCCGTTATTGACCTTTGCGCTGTCGACCGCCGCGCGGATTTCTTCTGCAAGTTGCGCGGAAAGCGCGGTGCGCTCCGAAAAAGACGCGTCCGCGGTCCCCGCGTCGGTCCGGGTTCCCCAAGTGAAAACGGGGAACAGCAGAAGCAGCGCCAGCAGACTCGCCGCAAGTCGGTTTTTCTTCATTTTCATAGCCTCCCGGTGAAATGTTCGTTTATTTTACGGTTTGCTTTCCTTGAGCCCGGCCGCCTCCAGTGCCCGCGGCCACGGACCCAGAAACGCCTTGATGCGCGCCCTTGTCGCGTCGTCGAAGTCCTCTTTTTTCGGCAGTCTGCCCAGTTCCGCATATTTTTCCCGTAGGCGCTCTTGCGCCCAGCGCTTTTTTTCTTCCGGCGTCACGTTGTTTCCTCCTCTGAAAAAGCAAAAGCACCCTTTTGCCCGTTTTTTGGGAAAGGGTGCAACGAATCGGTGCCGGAATGGGGAAATCGTGGCGCGCGGTTCGCGTCATGCGAAAAAGAGCGCGAATCGAAAGCCGATGACCCGGCAGTAAATCGGTTGCACTCTTCTCACCAAAGCGGTGGTTCCCCATCAAAAATACGGCAGATTGTCCTGACTTATGACGCGACGACCAGCAAGTCCGCAAAAGAGCATTTTTCCCCGGAATAGACTGCTCCCACGGACCTCGTGCGCTCGCTCGTCAAATACAGTAATGGCGGTTGTCCCGGACTCGAACCGGATTTCCTTTTAATCTACTCAGCGTACAACTTTTCAAACCGTATTTTTGTATATTTCGTTTGCGTTAGTATAGCATATTTTTTCTTCCGCCGCAAGGGCGAAAAATGAACGGTGTGTAAATTTTTGGAGGATATTCTGTGAAGTTGTCGGACGGGCGCGGAATCTATCCACGCAAGGGAAGCGAGAAGTCTGTAACAATGCCGGGATTGCAGGCACATCGTCGGCGAAAACGACGGTGCAGGAACTGTTGACGTGTGCAAATGATTTTATCTCGCTATTGACACGCATGGTCGTTTGTTCTATAATAAGTATAAAAACAAGGGCAAAAACGATAAGCAAAAATTACCAAAGGAGGATTGTTATGACAATCAACGGGGAAATGATGTCTATGGACCGCGTTGTCGCAATCGTCCGGGATAATCGAGTGACTGAGATTGACAAGCAGTTAGCCCCGCTTTGGATACAGCGGGGCGGTGATGTGCGGGGGTGGTTAGAGCACCGAGCGATTGACTCACACCGTACCAACTCCCGATTGCTAAAAAGAGTGTTGCACTTGACGGCTGCAGATGACGCGGACGTCGTTCTTTCCGTTCATGCAGCGACAATTACGGATACTTACTGGTTTCGTCCTGCCGGAAGCAATTTATCCTACAAAGATGTATGTTTTACCGAAAATCGGTTTGATAAATTGGCGTTGTCGGGTGACCCAAGCAGTTTTAATCTCCCGGCAAGCCGAACGCCCGA
Source organism: uncultured Clostridia bacterium (assembly GCA_947626805.1). GTDB lineage: Bacteria > Bacillota > Clostridia > Oscillospirales > CAG-382 > Coliplasma. Next base: position 2,471 of record CANQTR010000035.1, on the reverse strand, counting down.
ACTAACGAATGTCGGAAGTTACGAAAAGTGTTGGCGATTGATTGACGACCGGTGGTGGATTTACAAATCCGCCTCGGACTTGGAACTGTTCTCGGAAATTTTCATCAGTCGTTTGGGAACCGCCATGGGCTTTTCCATGGTGCAATACGAAGCGGACGCCGGATATGTCTGTTCTCCCGATTTTACGAATGGCGCTGCTGTAAATTTCGAATCTATGCGCTCTCTGATGGGAGAGGATGAGGACTATACGAACAACTTTAAATGTTTGTACGCGCTGTCTCCCGAATTATCGGTCGATTACCTTCGATTGATTTATATGGACACGCTTTGTTTTAATATGGACCGTCACACCGATAACTACGGGTTGCTGCGGGATGTGCAGACCGGGCTAATCCTCCGAATGGCACCCAACTACGATAATAACATTGCGCTTATTTCAAGAGGCTACCCTAACGACGTGGAGCGTCGGTCGGACCTTCTGATTGCGTTCTTTCACGAGTTTTTACAAAAATGCCCGGAAGTAAAGCAGATATATGAGCGTTTGAGAATCCCGGTTGTTAACGAAAGAATGCTAAACGAGGCTATGCGCGGGATTCCGGTTGCGGTAGACATGGATTACGTCAAACAGTTTATCCTAAACGGTCAGCGACAAATCGCCTTGCCGAGGTTCCGATTTGTGTGACACAAAAAGAACGTTTTGTTGTACAATAAATATGAAAGATGAGAAAAAATTGATAAAGAGGTCGATGGTCGTGGATATGGAATTGCAGCGGGAAACTATCCGCCAAATCGTCGCGGATTTCACCCCGTTGGACGAGAGTTTATGGCGGCGGTGTTTCAGGACAAGGAATGCGTCGAACTGTTCCTGCACATCGTTTTGGAGCGGGACGACTTGACCGTGCAGAGCGTCAAATCGCACTACGAACTGAAGAACCTCTACGGACATTCCGCAATCCTCGACGTCTACGCAACGGACCGCGAGAACCGGGTGTACAATGTGCAAATTCGGCGAAGTGACGCCGGCGCGTCGTCGAGGCGCGCGTGGTACTACGGTAGTATGATTGACAAGAACAGCCTTGGAGCGGGCAAGTCGTATGAAGAATTGCCGGAAACGTATGTGATTTTCGTGACGGAGAACGACGTTTTTAAGGGGGCTTGCCGCTCTATCATATCGAGCGTAGGCTCACTGAAACGGGCGAACTGTTCCATGACGGGACGCATATCTTGTATGTAAACGCGAAGGGCGCTCGACGCATGGAAACGGCACTCGGCAAGTTGATGCAGGATTTTTCCTGTAAAGCCGCGAAGGATATGCACTATGCAGTCCTCGCGAAACGGGTACACTACTACAAGGAAACCGAAGGAGGTACGGAGAGTATGTGCAGAGCGGTTGAAAAACTGTATAACGACGGCGTGAAACGCGGCATTGAACGCGACAAAAGAGAAGTCGCGAAAAACCTTCTTCTCATGGGAATGCCGCATGAGCAGGTCGCAAAAGCGGTGAATCTTTCGCCGGAGCGAATCCGCGAGATTGAAACGGAGTGCAAGGATAGTTAAAACACCGTAAACAACAAAAAAGGCTCGGACGACCGGGCCTTTTTCTTTGAACAAGAACAGAAAGGAGTGCGGGTCGCGTGAACCGAACGCAATTGAAACTTCTTGCGGTCGCGGCGATGCTCGTCGACCACCTCGCGTGGGCGTTCGTTCCGCTGGACACGCCGCTCGCGCAAGGAATGCACACCGTCGGACGTCTGACCGCGCCGGTCATGGCGTTCTTCCTCGCGGAGGGATTATCCATACGCACAGCTTCCGACGGTACACGCTCCGGCTCGGCGTCTTTGCCTTGCTTTCATGGGGACCGTACTGCCTCTTTCAATACGGGACGCTCCCGCTCACGTTTGCCGACGGAAAACTTTCCGTGACGCCGGCATTCGGAATTGCCGGGCCCGGACCGACTGCACCGGGAACTGTCGGCGGTCCTTCAAATCCCCTGTGTGACGGACCGCGCTCTGTCAGCGGTCCTCTGGTGTATGCGCGCGCAACCGTTTCTCGACGGAAATAAACGTGTCGCATCCCTGCTCGGCAACAAAATTCTGATAGAAAATGGGAACGGTTTGTTCCATGTACCGGTAGAACTGGACGGGCAATTCAAGACCCGTTTGGTATCCTTTTACGAGAGCGGAAACGCGGAAGATTTGAAGCAATGGCTATATGAAACCTGTCTTGTCGGCGTGAACCTGTCGACGTAGAAACCTTCTCCGCCCGACCGAAATAAGGGACGGCACAAGAAAAAGACGTCCTTTCACGGGACGTCTTTTTTTGCCGGCGCTTCAATTTACGGACCCGTTTGGACCCCGTTCGAATGGATACGGAAAAAGACCCGCAAATTGCGAGCCTTTTTCGTTGGCGGACAGATAGGGATTCGAACCCTAGAACGGGGTTAACCGTTACACGATTTCCAGTCGTGCGCC
>CANQTR010000034.1 GCA_947626805.1 uncultured Clostridia bacterium | reverse complement strand
AGCGCCGTGGAGAACGGGCTGTACGTCGCCGCCATTTGCGCCGCCCCCTCGGTGCTCGGCGAAATGGGACTGCTCGACGGGCGGCGGTTCGCCTGCTACCCCGGCTTTGAAAAGGAAATCCCCGAGGGCATCCGCACCGGCAAGAAACTGGAGCACGACGATATTTTCATCACCGCCGAGGGGATGGGCGTCGCGTTCGAGTTCGGTTTCCGACTGGTCGAGGTGCTGTTCGGCAGCCGCAAGGCGGAGGAATTGCGCGAACAGGTCCGCTATTAAAAAGCGGAACGGAAAGGAGGCGCGTCGCCATGCCTGAGCAATCGCGGGACGCCAAAAAGCGGACCGCCCTCTCGCCGCAATTGACGGCGCCCCTGCTGACGCTGTGCGTGTTCGTCGCGATGTATTTTTCGCGCGGACTGCTCGCCGGCATGGCGGAGGGCGGCGGACTGCTGCTGGGCGTGTCCGTCGTGCAACTGCTCGTGCTGTTGCTGCCGTGCATGCTGTACTACCTGCTCAAGGGGCGGAAACTCGCGTCCCCGATGCCGCTTTCGCCGGTCACGCCGCGCCATCTGACGCTGCTGCTGTTCGGGGCGCTGACGTTCGTGCTGGGGAGCCTGCTGCTCAACTTCTGCTTTCAGTACCTGTCCGTCCCGACCGCCGATACCGCCGGATTCTACGCGCAACTGTACACCGGGGACGAGGGGTCGCTCGCCGGGGTGCTGCTCGCGTTCGTGGTGATTCCCGCCGTGTGCGAGGAGGTGCTGTTCCGGGGCGTGCTGTTCGCGGAGTACCGCCCGGCGGGCGAATGGAACGCGGTGTTCATGACCGCGCTGTGCTTTGCGATGCTGCATTTCTCGCTTTCCGGGTTCCCGGTGTACCTGTTCGCCGGGCTGCTGCTGGGCGTGGTGACGGCGGCGTCGCGCTCGCTCGTTCCCGCCGTGCTGCTGCATTTGCTGAGCAACGCGCTGAGCCTGTTCGCGTCGGACCGGTTTTTACGCGTGATTCTGCAGAAGAACGGGGCGTTCTTCGTCGGGTTTTTGCTGGTACTGCTGTTCGGCGCCGCCCTGTTCCTGTTCCTGTACTGTATCGAACATTTGCTGCTCTACTACGCGGAGCACCCGCCGGAGGACCGCCTCCCGCCGAAAAGCCGGACGTTCGCGTCGCGGGTGTTCCTGTCGCCGACGTTTCTTCTGCTGTGCGCCGTTTTTCTCGTGCTGACGCTGCTGCCGTCCGGAAACGGCGCGTGAACTGGAGGTTTTTTCCATGTCTGACGACCATCTTTCCAAAACCGATGAATTGGCGGAAATGCTGGACGTGTACCGCGAAAAAAAGCGGCGGGACGCGAAAGCGGCGCGCGCCGACGCACCCGAACCGCCTACACCCGTACCGCCCGTGACGGAACCGCCTACACCCGTACCGCCCGCGCCCGAACCGCCTACGCCCGAACCGCCCGCGCCCGACGGCGTTTCGTCCCACTTTTCGGAGGCTGACCCGTCGACGAACGGCGCGGACTTCCTGTCCTCGCATTTTTCCGACGACGGCGAACCGACGAACGGCGACGGCGCCGATGACGCCGACGACGCGGACGACGACGGCGCGGACGAGCCGAAAAAACCGCTCCCGCAACGCATTTTCTGGGGCGCGGTGCATTTCTTTTCGAATTCGAGCTTCCTGCTCAAGGCGGTCATTTACCTCGTGCTGGTCGGCGCGGTCTCGGCGTACCTGTCCTACTTCATCCTGAAAATCGGCAACGATATGTTCGCGCTTAAGACCGGCGACGCGGAGATTCGCGTGACCATTCCGGAGAACGCGACCGAGGAACAGGTCACGGATTTACTGCTCGAAAGCGGGCTGATCGATTCGGAATGGGCGTTCGGCTTCTATCTGGAGCATTACCGGGACGACGGCGAGGAAGTCGTTTTCATCCCGGGCGAGCATACGCTCAACACGAACATGAACTATTCCCAACTGCTCGCCAACCTGACCGTCGACCGCACGGAGCGGCAAATCGTCACCCTGACCTTCCCGGAGGGCTTCACGGTCGACGAGGTCATCGACCTGTTCGTGTCCAACGGCGTCGGCACGCGCGAGGGGTTCGTCGAAGCCATCAACAACTACCCGTATAAGCACGAATTCGTCCGCCTGCTCGACGAGGAGGGGTGGCCGGAGAAACGGGTCTACCGTCTGGAGGGGTATCTCTACCCGGACACCTACGACTTCTATACCGACACCGCGGAATACCTCGCAATCAACAAACTGCTCAACAACTTCAACGATAAGGTCTGGGTCCCGTGGAAAACCACCTACGCGGAAGTTTGCGCCGAACAGGGGCTTTCGCTGGACCAAATCGTCACGCTTTCCTCGCTCGTGCAGGCGGAGGGCAAGACGGCGGAGGACTTCGAGTATATCTCCTACGTTTTCCACAACCGGCTCACCCACGCGTCCGACTTCCCGAAGCTCGAAAGCGACGCGACGATTCAGTACGCCTACGAACTCGCCGGGCTCGACCGCGAGCAGGACGCGTCCAAACTCAACGTCGATTTCGACAGCCCGTACAACACCTACCGCTACGAGGGTCTGCCCCCCGGCGCAATCTGCAACGCGGGGCTTGACGCGTTCCTCGCGGCGGTCTACCCGTCCCCCCCGCTCGACGAGAACGAAAAGTCCATCAACGCCTTCTTCTTCGTCAGCAATAACGCCGGAAAGACCTACTACGCCGCCACGGCAAGCGCCCACGAGCGCAATAAGCAGCGGGTCGCCGAGGAGAACGCCGCGCTCGAAAAGGAAAACCAGGACCAACAGCCCGACCAGAGCGCGGACGGACAGCCGTGATGCGGCGGCCGGAACTGCTGTCCCCGGCGGGGGACCCGGAAAAATTGCGTTTCGCCGTCGAATACGGGGCGGACGCGGTCTATTGCGCGCTCGAACGGTTCGGCTTGCGCCGCGCTTGCGGGAATTTCACGCCCGAAACCTTGCGGGAGGGGCTTGCGTTCGCCCATGCGCGGGGGAAAAAGGTCTATCTGACCCTCAACGCGACCGTGCGGGAGCGCGAACTGGGCGAACTGGTCTCCCTGTTGCGGGAAACGGCGGAAATCTGCCCGCCGGACGCGTATATCCTGTCCGACCCCGGCGCGCTCGACCTGTTGCGGGAGGTCTGCCCGGGCGCGGAAGTGCACCTTTCGACCCAGCAGAGCACGGTCAATTCCGCCGCCTGCCTGCATTGGTACCGGCAGGGGGTCCGTCGAATCGTGCTCGCGCGGGAACTGTCGCTCGCGGAGATTCGCGCAATCCGCAAGGCGGTCCCGTCGGATTTGGAACTGGAAGTGTTCGTCCACGGGGCGATGTGCGTTTCCTATTCCGGGCGGTGCCTGCTTTCCAATTACTTCACCGGACGGGACGCGAACGCGGGCGGTTGCGCCCAGCCCTGCCGGTGGAAATACTATTTGCGCGAGGAAAAGCGCCCGTTCGACGTGATCACCGCCGAACAGGACGAGGAGGGGACCTACCTCTTTTCCTCCCGCGACCTGTGCATGGTCGAACACCTCGCCGACCTCGTCGACGCGGGCGTGGATTCGCTGAAAATCGAGGGGCGGGTCAAGAGCGCCTACTACGCGGCGGTCGTGACGAACGCCTACCGTATCGCGCTCGACGACTGCTTCGCCGGGCGCCCGTTCGACCCCGCGCTGCGGCGGGAGCTCGAAAGCGTTTCCCACCGCGAATACGGGACCGGCTACTACTACGCCGAGCCGTCCGCCGACGCGAACCTCGTGTCGGACAACCGCTACTTGCGCGACCGCGCGTTCCTCGCGCGGGTGGAGGCGTTCGACCCGTCGACCGGGCTCGCCCGCTGCCGGCAGAACAATAAACTCTGCCTCGGCGACGCCTGCAATCTGCTCTCCCCCGGAACGACCGGGCGGGATTGCACGGTCGAGGCGCTCTACGACGCGGAAATGCGCCCGATTGCGGATACGCGGCACCCGCAAATGACGTTCTATCTGCCCCTGCCGGGCGCGAAGGCGGGCGACCTGTTGCGCGCGCGGGCGGAAGTCTGAAAAACGGGTCGTTTTTCCCAAACCCGTAGAAGGAAATCGTCATATCCATGAAAAAAGGAGGACGGAGCGATGGGTGAAAACGGGTTTCCGGTGTCCGCCGTCGTCGTTGCCGCCGGGAGCGGGACGCGCATGGGCGGGGTGTCCAAGCCGGAACTGACCCTCGGCGGGAAACCGCTGCTCGCGTGGGTGCTGGAAGCGTTCGGGCGGACGGAGGTTTCGGAAATCGTGGTCGTTTGCGGGACGAATCGGGCGAGGCTGGAGGAAATCGCAAAGCGCGTCCCCGTCCGACAGCCGGTCGGATTCTGTGACGGGGGAAAGACCCGGACCGAATCCGTCTGGAACGGCGTGAACGCCTGTGACGCAAGGTCGAAACTGCTTTGCGTGCACGATTGCGCCCGTCCGTTCGTCACGCCGGAACTGATTTCCGCCGTGATTGACGAAGCGCGCAAGACCGGCGCGGCGAGCGCGTGCGCGCCCGTGACGGACACGGTCAAGTACGTCGACGAGGCGCACAACGCGGTCTTTACGCCTGCCCGCGAATACCTGCTCGCCCTGCAGACGCCGCAAGTCTTTCGGCGGGACTTCTACGAGGTCGCCTACGCGCTCGCACTGAAGAAGGGCGGGCGGTTCACGGACGAAACGGCGCTGCTGGAGGCGGCGGACGTGCGGGTGTCCTACGTCCGCACGGAAACGCAAAACATGAAGCTGACCACACGCGGCGACCTGTTGCTCGCCCGCGCGCTGCTGGCGGTCGAGGCGTATCGGGAGGGGAAGAAAACGCGATGAACCGTATCGGACAGGGCTATGACGTCCACCGGCTGGTCGAGGGTCGGAAACTGATTCTCGGCGGGGTGGAGATTCCGCACCCGACCGGACTGCTCGGGCATTCGGACGCGGACGTGCTGCTGCACGCCGTTTGCGACGCGCTGCTCGGCGCGGCGGCGCTCGGCGACATCGGACAGCATTTCCCGGACAGCGACCCGGCGTATGCCGGCGTGTCGTCCCTCGTTTTGCTTCGCGCGACGGCGGAAAAGTTGCGGCAGGCGGGGTTTTCGGTCGGGAATGTCGACGCGACGGTGGTCGCCGAACGCCCGAAACTCGCGCCCTATCTGCCGCAAATGCGGAAGAACATCGCCGAAACGCTCGGGATACCCGTCGAGCGCGTCAGCGTCAAGGCGACGACGGAGGAAGGACTGGGATTCACCGGCGCCGGCGCGGGTATCGCCGCGTTCGCCGTCTGCCTGCTCGAAAGGCGGGAAAAGGAGGAAAAACCGTATGCGTAAAGTCAAATACCGGGGCAAATTGCTCTTTCCGAACGCGATGGTCTGGGACGGCGACGTTTGCGCCGAGGACGGCGTCATCACCTACGCCGGCGTCCACCGCGCGGACGACGACCTCTACGAAACGCACGATTATACCGGCTTCTATATCTCCCCCGGCTTCATCGACGTGCACCAGCACGGCGGCGGGGGGTACGACTATATGGACGGCACCGAAGAGGCGTTCATCGGCGCCGCCGTCCTGCACGCGAAACACGGCACGACCACGATTCTGCCGACCACGCTGACCTGCCCGGACGAGGAGCTGTTCGAATCCTTCGCGACTTTCCGGCGGGTGCGGAACCGGACCTATCCCGGCGCGGACCTCTACGGCATGCACCTCGAAGGACCGTACTTCGCCGCGTCCCAGAAGGGCGCGCAGGACGAAGCCTACCTCAAAACCCCCGACCCCGCCCACTACCGCCGGATTCTCGAAGCGGCGGACGGCTGTATCGTCCGCTGGACGGTCGCGCCGGAACTGGACGGCGCCATGGAACTCGGCGACGAACTGAAGAAACGCGGCATCCTGCCCTCGATGGGGCATTCGGACGCGACAATTGACGTCGCGCGCGAGGCAATCCTGCACGGCTACACCCACCTGACCCACTTCTACAGCGGTATGAGCACAATCATGCGCGTCGACGGCTACCGCGTGCCGGGACTCGTCGAAGCGGGCTACCTGTTCGACGAACTGACCGTCGAGATTATCGCCGACGGCAAGCACCTGCCGGACACCCTGCTGCAGCTGGTCTACCGCTCGAAGGGCGTGCACCGCACCGTGCTTGTGACGGACGCGATGCGCGGCGCGGGGCAGACCGAAGGCAAAACCATCCTCGGCTCGCTCGAAAACGGGCAGGAATGTTATATCGAGGACGGCGTGGCGAAACTGCCGGGCGGGAAAGCGTTCGCCGGGAGCGTCGCGACGGGGGACCGCCTCGTGCGCAATATGCGCGACCTCGCCCGCGCGGACCTCTGCTCCGCCGTGCGCATGATGACCGAAACGCCGGCGCGACTGTTCGGAATCCGCGAACGCGGTATTTTACGCCCCGGTTTCCGCGCCGATTTGGCGATTTTCGACGAGGACGTGCGCATCCTCGAAACCGTCAAGGCGGGGGAGACCATTTACGAACGGAAGGAGAGCGATTGAGGCGATGGACCCCATTCGACGCATGATTTGCCCCGGCGTCGGTCTGCATACGGTGCAAACCGACAAATTCAAGTCCTCCCAGCTGACGGTCAACCTGTTCGTCCCGTTGCGGAAGGAAACGGCGAGCGCGTATTCGCTGTTGACCGACGTGCTGACGAGAGGGACCGAGCGCTACCCGACCATGCGCGACCTGCACCGCCGTCGGGACGAACTGTATTCCCTCGGACTCGGCGCGTACGTCCACAAAATCGGCGAGTCTCAGGTCGTGACCTTCGCCCTGCTCGGTCTGGACGACGCGTACGCGTTCGACGGCATGCACATTTTAGAGGAAGGCATGGAACTGCTCGGGCAGGTCGTTTTTCACCCCGCGACGGAAGGCGGCGTGTTCCGCGCGTCCTACGTCGAACAGGAAAAGCGCAACCTCGCCAACGATATCCGCGCCCGTATCGACGACAAGACCTCCTACGCCTACCGACGGTGTCTGGAACTGATGTGCGCGGGCGAGCCCTACGCGGTCGACCACGAGGGCGATTTGGACGAACTGGAAAAACTGGACGCAAAAACCCTCTGGGACGCGTACCGGACCCTGCTCGCCGAAGCGCGGGTCGAACTGTTCTACGTCGGCTCGAAATCCGACGGGGAAGTGTTCGACCTGTGCCGGAAGTACCTGCCGTTCGCCCCGCGCGAGGCGGATTTCCCGCCGACGGGTTCCGGGCGCGCGCCGGAAGTCCCCCGCGTCGTGACCGAGCGCATGGACGTCACGCAAAGCAAACTGAACCTCGGTTTCCGCACGTCCTGCCGGCTTTCGGCGGGGGATTACGGGAAACTCGTCCTGTTCAACGAACTCTTCGGCGCGTCCCCGAACAGCCGCCTGTTCCTGAACGTCCGCGAGAAGCAGAGCCTTTGCTACTACTGTTCGAGCGGCTCGGACGGCGGGCTGAAGGGTCTGCTGGTCGTCCACAGCGGTATCGAGCGGAAGAACCGCCAAAAAGCCGTCGACGCAATCCTCGCGCAACTGGACGACCTGCGCGCCGGGCATATCACGGACGGCGAACTGGAAACGGCGCGCCGGTCCCTGCGGGATTCCTACCGGGAAATTTCGGACAGCCCGTCCGCCCTGTCGTCGTGGTACCTGCGGCGCATGACCGCCGGCGTGACCGATTCGCCGGAGGACGTGCTCGCACGGCTGGACGACGTGACGGTCGCCGACGTGGTCTCGGTCGCGAACGATTTGCGGCTGGACACGGTCTACTGCCTGGAAGGGACGGAAAAGGAGGAAAACGCATGAGTTTCTATACGCTGACCCGTTTCGATTCCCTGCACGAGAACTGCTTTCGGTGGGTCCACCGCAGCGGACTGCCGGTCTACGTCCTGCCGAAGAAACATTCGTCGACCTACGCCCTGTTCGGGACGCATTTCGGTTCGATAGACCGCTGTTTCCGCCTCGACGGGGAGGAAACGCCGGTCGAACTGCCGGACGGCGTGGCGCATTTTCTGGAGCACAAGATGTTCGAGGACGAGAACGGCGTCGACGCCTTCACGCGCTTTGCAAAGACCGGCGCGTCCGCGAACGCCTACACGGGCTACGGGCGGACCTGCTACCTGTTCTCCTGCACGTCCGCGTTCGAGCAAAACCTGGAAATCCTGCTGGATTTCGTCACCCACCCGTACTTTTCCGCCGAGACCGTCCGCAAGGAGCAGGGTATCATCGGCGAGGAAATCGACATGGGAGAGGACAACCCGAACCGGACGGTTTTCCGCAACCTGCTCGACGCGCTCTACGTCGATCACCCGGTCCGCCGAAGCATCGTCGGGACGCGGGAGACCATCGCCCGTATCACGCCGGAACTGCTCTACCGCTGTACCGACGCGTTCTACAACCTTCGCAATATGGAACTGGTCGTTTGCGGCGACGTGACGCCGGAGCAGGTGCAGGCGGTCTGTGACCGCGTGCTGACGGAAGTCGCCCCCGCGCGGACGGTCGAACGCGTTTTCCCGCCGGAACCGGACACGGTGCGGACGGAACGCGTCGACGCGTGGATGGAGGTCGCGCAGAACCTCGTCGAAATCGGGTTCAAGGCGCGTCCGCAAACCGACCCCGTGCGCGCCATGCGGGTGAGCGCCGCGAACGAGATTACCGTGCAGTTGCTGTTCGGTCGTTCGGGCGAATTCTACAACCGCCTGTACGAGCGCGGACTGGTTACCGACCGGTTCGGCGCGAACTACGGGCAGGTCCGCAACTTCGCCTACACCGAAATCGACGCGGTCAGCGACCGCCCGGACGAACTGCTCCGGGAGGTTTGCGCCGAGGTCGACCGCCGGCGGGACACCTATTTCCCGGTCGAGGACTTCGAAATCGCCCGCCGCGAGGCGTACGCGAACAACCTGTACAGTTTCGATTCGACCGACGAGACCGCCAACAGTTTCATGGATTTTCTGATGAACGGCGTGGATTACCTGCGCTACTCCGAACTCCTGCCGACCGTCGGCTACGAGGAGGCGTGGGACATCTTCCGCGAGACCGTCCGCACCGACCGTTGCGCCATGAGCGTCGTGCACCCGAAGGCGGAACGGAAAGAAAAGGAGGCATAAACCGTGTACGATACGCATACGATTTCGTTTCCGGGGCTCGGAATCCCGGAATTTACGGTCAACGAAACGGCTTTCACCGTGTTCGGCATGCAAATCAAGTGGTACGGGGTGATTCTGACCGTCGGCATTCTCAGCGCCCTGTTTCTGTTCTTCTACAACGCCCGCAAGCGGGAAGGTCTGCCGGAGGACCACCTGTACAACGTCGCCCTGTTCACGGTCCCTATCGCCATCATCGGGGCGCGCGCGGTTTACGTCGCCACCCGCTGGGACATCTATCGGGGGGATTTCCTGAAGATGCTCAATATCCGCGAGGGCGGGCTTGCGATTTATGGCGGCATCATCTTCGGTGCGCTGACGGTGCTCGTGTACAGCAAGGTCTGCAAACTGTCCTTCCTGAAAATCGCCGACGCGGTCGCGCCCGCCGTCATGCTCGGTCAGGCGATTGGGCGCTGGGGCAATTTCTGCAACGGCGAGGCGTTCGGTTCGTCCGCTCACGTCGAAACGCTGTTCTGCCGCATGATTGTCGACGGTCGGGCGACCCACCCGACGTTCCTATACGAATCCCTCTGGAACGCCGTCGGGCTGGTGCTTTTGCTGTTCGTGTTCTACCGCCGCAAGAAGTTCGACGGGGAGATTTTCTTCCTCTATATCGGCTGGTACGGGTTCGGGCGGACGTTCATCGAACTGCTTCGCACGGATAGCCTGTACCTGTTCGGGAACGTGAAGTTCTCGGTGGTCGTCGGGATTTGCTCGGTGATTCTGAGCGTCGTCGGCATGCTCGTGCTTTCCCGTCGGGAGAAACGCTTGCGCGCGGAGCCGACCTATACGGCGAAATTCCGCGCCGCGTCCGTCGAGGCGGTTCCGGACGAACAGTTAGCCGAGGAAGTCGCCGCGGAGGACGCGGAAAACGCGGAGAACGCGGAAAACGCGGAGAACGCGGAGGAATCGGCGGAGGAAAAATCGGCGGCGGAAGCCGCGGCGGAACCCACGGAGGAACCGACGGAAGAATCGCCTTCCGACGAAACGCCCCCGCAGGAGTGAGCCGTCAAAAAAGGACCCGCGATTCCGCGAGCCCCCACCTACAGCACTCCCCCCGCGCGCCGTTCCCCCCGCCTGCAGCACTCCCCTCCGCGCGCCGTTCTCCCCGCCTGCAGCACTCCCCTCCGCGCGCCGTTCCCCCCGCGCTCGGTCGCGCCGTGGGGCTTTGCCCCGCGCGCCGTTCCCCCCCATGCGCCGTTCGCGCCGTGGGGCTTTGCCCCGCGCGTCCGGTCACCCCGCGCCCGGTCGCGCCGTGGGGCTTTGCCCCACCCCCCATTCAAGGAACTTTTCAAAAAAAGTTCCCTAAATCCTTCAAAAACTTTTCGATTTGGGGTAAAAAATAATTCCGCGCGCCAAAACGCTCCCAAAATAGGGAACTCACGCTCCCGAAAAATGGGGAACCCACAATTTCAAAAAATGAAGAACCCACGATTCCGTGGGTTCTTGCATATCCGAAAGAATCCCCTTTGCGCCCGTTCACCCCGCGCAAGCAGGGGATTTCTCTATAAAACCGAAAAGTTTCCCCGCCGCGCGCCCGGTCGCCCCCTTTTGCGCCTGTTCGCCCAGCGCGTTGCTCCCCTTTGTGTTCGGTTGTCTCGCGCAAGCAGGGGATTTCTTTATGAAATCGAAGAGTTTTTGCGGATTTTTAAGGGGCTTTTTTCAAAAAGCCCCTTAAATGGGAATTCCAACGGAAACAAAATACAATAAAAAATATCGCCCCGTAGGCGGACATGTGCCGCCGGAGGGGCACCTTGAGAGAAAACCGGCGAAGGCGGCGTCAGAAGTGGCGCAAGCCGAGCCGGTTTTCGACGAAAAGGGGGCATTTGGGGGAAAAACACAGAACAAGGTGGAGCGGCGACATAGTCGCAAGCGACGCCGCCGTAATTGTGTTTGTCCCCCGAAAGATGTTTCAGTTCCCTCCGGGACCGTCGCGGCGCGGGCGGTCGTCCGGGACTTCCAGTTTGCCCTTGATTTTGCTCGGGTCGGTGCGCGGCTTTTTGGGTTTCGGCTCCGCGCTTTCGGCGGTGCGTTTTTTGGGTTCCTGCATGTCGTATTCCCTCCTTTTGCGGGTAGTTTTCCCGATTTTGCGGGAACGCATACCCAAAAAACGCCCCCGCCGCGAAAAACGGCGGGGGACGAAACGCGCGTCAGACCCGAAAACTCAATAGTTCTCGGCATGTACCTCAAAGAAACTTTGCGGGTGTGCGCAGACCGGGCAAACTTGCGGCGCTTTCGTGCCGACGACGATATGTCCGCAGTTGCGGCATTCCCAAACCTTCACTTCGCTCTTCTCAAAGACCTGTGCCGTTTCGAGGTTCTTCAGCAGGGCGCGATAGCGCTCCTCGTGGGTCTTTTCGATGGCGGCGACCATGCGGAAACGGGCGGCGAGCGCCGTAAAGCCTTCCGCCTCGGCGGTTTTCGCGAAGCCTTCGTACATATCCGTCCATTCGTAGTTTTCGCCGTCCGCCGCGTCGGCGAGGTTTTCGGCGGTGCTACCGATACCGCCAAGCTCTTTGAACCAGAGTTTGGCGTGCTCTTTTTCGTTGTCCGCGGTCTTGAGGAACAGGGCGGACATCTGCTCGTAGCCTTCTTTCTTGGCGACGGAGGCAAAGTAGGTGTACTTGTTTCTCGCTTGGGACTCTCCGGCAAACGCGGCCTGCAGGTTCTTTTCGGTTTGCGTTCCGGCATACGGATTCTTCTTTTCGCTCATCATAAACCCTTCCTTTCGTTTTTTTATGGTTCTGTCTGCAGTATATCATAAAAAAACGCCCCTGTCAAGAGCGCTTTTACAAATTTTGACATCACGAAAAAAGCAACGTTTCCAACGCCTCCACGCGACTGACGAGGAAATCCGCGCCCTTCAGCGCCGACGCGGACCGAAACCCCCAAAGGACGGCGCAAACGTCGACGGACGCGGCGCGCGCGACGGCGATATCGACCTCGCTGTCGCCGACGTAGAGGACGGACCGCGCGTCCGCGCCGAGCGAACGCATGACGCGCAACAGGCACGCCGGGTCCGGCTTGCGGGGCATTCCCGGTCCGGTGCCGCAAATTTCGCCGGCGTCCTCGCCGAAGAAACGGCGCAAAAGCTGTACGGCGAACGGGTGCGCCTTATTGCTGACCACCCCGACCGGCACGCCGCGCTCCCGCAGACGGTGCAACAGCGCGGGGACCCCGTCGTAGGGGCGCGTGAAATCCGCGACGTGCGCGCCGTAATAGGCGCCGAACCGTTTGAGCGCCTCCGCCTGCACGTCCTCGCCGCACCCGTCGGGCAGCATGCGCCGAATCAGGGTCGGAATGCCGTTGCCGATGAAGGTTTTATAGCGTTCGACCGGGTGGACCGGGTAGCCGAACGAGCGCAGGACGTGGTTGCCCGCCCCCGCGAGGTCCGCGAGCGTGTCGAGCAACGTCCCGTCCAGGTCAAAAATGACGCAGGAATACATGCGGTTCAAACGCCGGACGAGGTTTTCGACGTGTCGCCGGTGTAGGTTTTCGACGTGATGACCGTTCCGTCCTTCGCGAGGTACTCCACGACGAGGGAAACGAGGTCCGGCACGGCGGCGCGCATCTGGGAAAGCGAAAGCAGGAAGGAGCTGTCGTTTTTCGCGAGTTCCTGGTCGAGCGCGGTTTTCATGGCGGACAGGGCGTCCTTGTCATATTCCGCCGTGTAGCGGTAACTGTAAACCACCGACCCCGCGCGGGCAAAGACGTCCATTTCCATTCCCGCCGCTTTGACGGATTCCCTGATGGGGTCCAATTCGTCTTTGGACGCCGCAATGAGCTGCTCGATTCGTTCGTTGAGGTCCTCCGGCGACGAGCCGGACAGCGGTCCGTCGTTGCCGCCGATTTTGGAAACGCACCCCGTAAACGCGACGCAAAGCATGGCGCACGCCAAAAGCAGGGAGAGCGTAGAGAAAATGCGGTGTTTCATCGCGAAAAAACTCCTTGAATTGAAAATTTGCGCGCTTCCCGATTGGGAAACCGGAAAACTCACTGTAAGTAGAGGGGGAGCAGGAACTCAAAGCCGGGCAGGTTCCGCAGAACGCCGAACACCAGCACCAGCGCCAGCGTCCCCCATGTGAAAACATTGTACAGGACCCCCTGCTTTCGCAGGCAGGCGGGATTCCGGACGGCGCGAATGCACAGCACGACCGCCCAGAACGGCGCGAGGACCGCGACCGCAAGGTTTTCCCGCACCGCGTCGGCAAAGCGAAAGTGCGCGAGGTCGATGAAGAAATGGGAAATCCCGCAACCGGGGCAGGCGAGTCCGGTCAGCCGCTGGAACACGCAGATAAGCCGGAACGGGGTGAACTCCACCAAAAGCAGGTAGACGAACCCCAAAACCAGCAGAACCAGCCATGTCCCGCACCGTTTGCGGTTGCGGGCAAACCATTCGCGCACGCGAAACGCGGACCGCACGGGCGACCTCTCCTTTCCCGCCTGCTTCGAAGTGCGGACCTTAAGCCAGATGGTTGATTTCGTTCTGCATGAGGGCGTAGCTAACGATTCCCAGCCCGAAAACCGTCAGGAGCAGGTAGACCAGCCCGGTGCTGGACGACGGGACGCCCCGTTGCGTCTTGAGCATGTCGATGTTGCTGCCTTGCTTATACATCCAGTAAAGCAGGTAGATATCGCAGGTGATGATGGACAGCAGAATGACCATTCCGCCGGACGGCGCGGACGGGTCGCCGGTCATTAGACGGACGTCCTCGTTCATGCAGTAGAGCCAGTAGAGGGAGTAAATGCCGCAGGTGACGATGCTGAGAATGATGCACAGCGGAATGCTTTTTGCCTTCGGGCGCATCCCGTTCGGCTGGTATCCCTGTTGCGCGTTCTGCTGCGGGTCCTGTTGGGAGAAGTCGTATTGCTGGTTGTTCATGACGGTACCTCCGTTGTCAGATGAATTCGGCTTCCCGTTTTGCGGGATTCCGTCGGCTATTCTATCATATGTTGACAGGAATGTCAATAGGAATGTATAAATTTCTGCTATTTTGCCGAAAAAATGGGGAAAATGACGAATCCCCTCGTTTAGCGGAGGATAAACTTCCGCGCGGCGTGAATCCCGAGCCGATAGGGGAGCGGTCGCAGGGCGCGGTCGGCTTCCCGGAGCTTTTCGCGAATCGGCAGGTGCTGGGGGCAGTGCTGCTCGCACCGACCGCACCCGACGCATTGCGACGCGAACCCCGGCTCCTTGCGAATGCCCAGATTCTGGGCGAATTCCAGGCGCGCGGACGCCTTTTTCTCCATGTACATCAGATTGTAATAGTAAAAATTGCCCGGAATGTCCACGCCTTTGGGGCAGGGCATACAGTACCGGCAGCCGGTACAGCCGACCTTCTCCCGCTCGCGAATGATTGCCTTGATTCGCTCGACGGCTGCCCGCGCCTCCTCCGTGAAACACCCCGGCGTCGCCTCGGACGCGACGCGGACGTTCTCGCGGACCATCTCCTCGGAATTCATGCCGGACAGCACGCAGGTGACCTCCGGCTGGTCCCACAGCCAGCGCAAGCCGAGCTCGGCGGGCGAATATCCGGGGAGCGCCTTCAGCGCCTTTTCCGGCAGGTTGACCAGCTTGCCCCCGCGAAGGGGTTCCATGACGATGACCGGCAGCCCTTTCGCCGCGGCAGCCCGTAATCCTTCCCGCCCGGCTTGGGTGTGCTCGTCGAGGTAGTTGTACTGGATTTGGCAGAAATCCCAGTCGTATGCGTCGAGCAGGCGAAGGAACATGGCGGTGTCGCCGTGATAGGAAAACCCGATGTTCCGGACCGCTCCCTCCGCCTTTTTGCGGGCAATCCAGTCCTCGATACCGAGCGCGCGCAGGCGTTCCCACTCGGCGAAATCCGTGAACATGTGCATCAGGTAGTAGTCGATTCGGTCGGTGCGAAGGCGGGAAAGCTCCTCGCGGAAGGTCTTTTCGACCGCCTCCCCGGAACGCGTCAGGTATTGCGGGAGCTTTGTCGCGATGCGGACCCTGTCGCGGCACCCGTTTTCGGCGAGTATCCTGCCGAGACATTCCTCGCTGCCGGGGTAGATGTAGGCGGTGTCGAAGTAGTTGACGCCCTGTTCGACGGCGAGCAGGGCCTCCTTTTCGGCTTTTTCGTAGTCGATGGCGCTCCCTTTTTTCGTGAACCGCATACAGCCGTAGCCGAGTTGCGAAATCGGTTCTCCGTTCCGGTCGGTTCTGTACAGCATCGTCCGCGCGTCCCCTTTCCAAAGCCTCTACGGCATTTTTATTGCATAAAAAAGCCCGGAGCAAAGCGAACCCTTGCTCCGGCGCTGGAGCGGATTACGGGGGTCGAACCCGCTACCTCAACCTTGGCAAGGTTGCGCTCTACCAAATGAGCTAAATCCGCAAAAGAAGTGGCGACTCGAAGGGGACTCGAACCCCTGACCTCCGCCGTGACAGGGCGGCGTTCTAACCAACTGAACTACCGAGCCAAACCGCAATCGTCCTCGTTCCCGACGACAAGGAGAGTATACCATAAATCCGTCCCGTTGTCAAGCCCTTTCGCGGGGATTTTTTTCGCGCGGGCGGAAATTTTTTTCGTCCTGCCGCGTCCGCGCCGTCCGGGGGCGTCGCCGGCGGAACACTATATAATAAGGAAGGGATTTCGAAACCGCGGCGGGCGGGAAAGCCCCCTTTTCGGGTGCGCGGGACCGTCAAACGGCGTCGAAAAAACCTGTGGAAAGCGTATTTTTTGAAAAAAATGCAAAAACCGTATTGACAAATCGAGAAAAGTGATGTATAATTAGGAAACCCAATTTAAAGGAGGAAATATTTATGAAGAAATTCGTCAAGACGCTGAGTCTTGTCCTGGTAGTCGTCATGCTGATGGCTGCCTTTGCGGCATGCTCGGATTCGTCTGACACTTCGAGCCCGGCGGGCAACTCGTCCGGCTCGGATTCTACAGCGACTGATTCGACCGATACGTCCGGCACCGTTTCCGAAGATGACGGTGACGACGACGAAGAGATCGAATATGGTCCCGACGTAGAGCTCTACGACGACATCCTGGGTGAATTCTACGAAGCGTATGCGGAAGCCAAGAAGGCGTCCGATACGGCGGAGAGATATGCCCTGATGGCAATCGCGGAAGCCAAGCTGATGGAGGCGGCTGTCATGGTGCCTCTGCAGGCGAACGGCGGTAACTACGCGATCTCCAAGGTCGCGCCGTACACCATCTCCCCGGTTCTGTGGGGCAACGACTCCTACAGATACCACAACGCGCTGGTCTGCACCGAACCGCTCAAGACGGAAGACCGCGACGCGCTGAAGGCGCTCTG
>CANQTR010000033.1 GCA_947626805.1 uncultured Clostridia bacterium | reverse complement strand
AACTTAACCTTACCACAGGTTTCTCCTATTCGCCACCCTTTTTTTGCTTTTTGTCACACATCATTGTAACACAGACAAATTTCCGCAAAAATTTCGGCTTTGCCTATTGACAAACCCTGTCATATATGATAAACTATTCTTTACCTTAAATGGGAAATTATCGCAAAAAAGGAGGAACCCCCATGGAGTTCTATCGTCAGGCGCTGGAATGGCAGGCAGAAACGCTGGAAAACCGTCGCTACCTGCACCAAAACGCCGAGGTCGGGCTGGACATGCCCCTCTCGCGCGCGTACATCACGCGGAAACTCGCGGAATACGGGCTCTCCCCCGTCCCTTGCGGGTACGGCGTGACCGCGGAACTCGGCAGGGACGGCGGGCGGACCCTGTTATTGCGGGCGGATATGGACGCCCTGCCCATGCCGGAGGAGAGCGGCGAGCCATTCGCCTGCCCGACCGGGAAGCAGGCGCACGCCTGCGGGCACGACCTGCACGCCGCCATGCTGTTGACCGCCGCGCGCCTGCTCAAGGCGTGCGAATCGACGCTGAACGGTCGGGTGCGATTGATGTTTCAGCCGGCGGAGGAAACGTTCGAGGGCAGTCGGGATATGCTGTCGCACGGCGTATTGGACGGCGTGGACGGTGCGCTCGCCCTGCACGTCGCGCCGGGGAAACTGCCGCTCGGGACCGTGCTGTACAACGCGGGCGGCGTGATGATGTCGTCGGTGGACGGGTTCCGCATTACTTTGCGCGGCAAGGGCGGGCACGGGGCGTATCCGAATCTCTCCGTCGACCCGATTCACGCCGCCGTGCAGGTCTACACGGCGCTCGAAGGGCTCATCGCGCGCGAGGCGAACCCAGAAAAGACCTGCGTGCTGACCGTCGGACGCTTTTCCGCCGGGGACGCGCCGAACATCATTCCGGACGTCGCGGTGCTTGAGGGTACCTTGCGGACAAACGACCCGGACGCGCGGAACCTGCTCGTCCGCCGTATCGCCGAGGTCGCGCAAGGCGTTTCGCGGGTAAACCGGACGGAAGAGACCCTCGAATGGCTCTCACAGGTCCCGCCGCTGGTCTGCGACGCGGAACTGACCGCGCAAATGGTCGCCTACCTGCCCGACGCCGGCGTCCCGGACCTGCGCGCCGTCCCCGGTATGCAGGCGAACGCGTCGGAGGACTTCGCGAACATCGCCGAACGCGTCCCGTCGACGATGCTCTACCTGTCGGCAGGTTTCTCCGACGAACGCGGGGACTACTCCGCGCACAACCCGCACGTCCGCTTCAACGAGGACGCGCTTCCCGCCGGCGCCGCCATTCTCGCGCACTGCGCCGTGCGGTATCTGGAGGAAGGTGCGTGCCGATGAAGGGCGGTCTGGAACTGTTCAGCCCGCAATTTCTGACCGAATCCGCCGTGCGGGACGTGTTGCAGTGCAACGACGACACCTTCGCGTACGGGTTGACCCTGACGAAGGAGCAGGCGCTGGATTTGGTCGAAACGCGGTCGCGCGCCTTGCGGGACAACGGGTTGGTCGAAATCGGCGGCGGCGTGCTGGGCAAGCTGTTGCGCGCGTTCCGGGATTCGCCCTACCTCGCCCCGCAAACCTACGCGGAAACCATCAACCAAATCGCCGAGGTGTATTACGCCTACCGTCGGGTCAGTTTCGGGAAGTATTCGGACGACGAACTGATTGCGTTCCTGCGGGAATGGTACGACGAACCCTGTCAGGGGTCGCTCGAACTGCTCGGCGGGGCGGTCCTGCAATGGTTCATCGACACCATGCGGAAAGGCGAACGCCCGGACACGCTCGACCTGAAAGCCGAACTCTACGGCGACACGGATTGGGAGGGGTACTATCGCATATGTCGGAGAAGGAACTGAAGAAGGTCCTCCGCGTCGACGAAAGCAGACTTCGCCGGGAGGATTACCTGCAGACCCTGCTCGCCGAGGGGATTGCCGCCGGTCTGCTCGACGGCGCGGACGCGGAGACCGTGCAGGTCGGCTGTCTGGAGCAGGTCGCCGCGCTCATTCAGCGCAAGACCGACGGGGAGACCTGCGCCGTGCCGGAGGAGGACGCGCAAGGGATTCTTCGCTCGGTCGTCTACCTCGTCGGGTTGGCAATGCAGACCTACCCCGACGCGGACGAGGCGGCAATCGCCCTGCGGCGGGTCCCCCTGCGGGAGCATTACGTCAAGGGGCGGGCGGAGGCTGCGCGGGCGGTGCGCGAAACGCGGGAACTCGTCCGGCTCGCGCAGGAGACCCGCGTCGAAACCGATTGTATCGCCTACCGCGAGGTCCTCGAACGGAGCCTGCCCGCCTTTTTCCGCGCCTACGACCTCGAATTTGCCGCCGACGACAGCAAATTCCTGCCGTCCTACCCGCTTTTCGCGCCGGTGCGGTCGGAAATCGGGCCGTTCTATCCGCGCGCCTACGCGGAGAAACTGGGGTTCGAGAACCGCTTTTGCGCGCTCTTTCCGCCGTCGGACGTGCGGGACGTGCTGTTCCGCTGCGGCGCGGACGGGCAGGACACGGCGGTCAACCTGCTCTACTGTGTCCTGACCGCCGCCTGCGGCGCGTGGCTTTTGCGCGGGAACGCCGACTCCCTCGCTCTTTCCGACGCGGACGTGCATACCCTGTTTTCGTGCGCGGCGGGGCGGTCGCCGGACGAGGTGTGCGAGGGGTTCGTGTCGTCGCTCGATTTACCGGACGAGCCGTCCGACCCGTTTCGGCAGTATATCCTGACCTGCGCCCGCACGGTCGCGCGGACGCTCTGCGGCGCGAACCTCCCGGAACCGGTGTTCCGTTCGCTGTTCTTCGCCGCGGACGGGAACGGAGATGCGCACGGCGCGCGATTCCACACCGCCGCGCGCATGGCGGACGCGGACTACCGCAGCCTGCTCGGTTCGCTGGAACTTGCGCGGAACCCGGCGGAACGCGCCGAGACCGTGCGGAAGTCCGTGCGCTCCCTCGGCGACCTCGCCGACCTGCTGGTCGACGCGTTCTGGTCGTCGCAGGAACTGCACGCGCTGTTCTCCACGCTCGACGACCTCTCCCTCGCCGCGCTCCTCGCCGACGCGGACGCGCCGTACCACGCGCGCCTCGCCGATTGGCTGTCCGCACAGCCTGCCGAACGGCGCGAACGGGTCGACGGAATCGCGAAAACCCTGGACGCGTCGCCGTTTTAGGCGAAAGAAAGCAAGCAAAAAGGCGGCACGGATTGCGTTAGCGCTTTCCGTGCCGCCTTTTTTCGTTTCGCGGCGTGCTATCCCCTACTGTTGCAGGAGGTTGTCAATGTACCAGTCCCCGTCCTTCTTCTGCATGACGAATCGGATGCTGTAGGCGGCGTCGCCGACGGGACTGTTTAACGAAAGTTCTGTTTCGGCTGTCGCGTTCTCTTCGTCCTGAATCGTGACGCTTTGGACCGTCACTTTCAGCATTTCATCGTCGGAGAACGCGATGCCGAGGCTGAACATATCGGAAAGGCTGATTCCGTCCAACCCGAAAAGACCGCCGAGCGACTCCGCCATGTTCAGAATGGCTTGCGTGGCGTTTCTGGTCTTCGGGGTCAGGTTTTCCAACGCGGCGTCCAGGTCCCCGTCGTTGTAGTCGCTCATGAAATTTTCGATTCTGTCCCGGATGAGTTCCTCGTCGCTTTTGGACGAGCAGGCGCAAAGTTGCGTCAAAAGCAGCAGTACGGCGACCGCCGCGAGCAGGGTCCGTTTTCGTATGTTCATTCCGTTCTCCTTTTTGCGGGTTCTTTTTTGCGCATTTTTCGGGGCGGGGTCGCCCGTCAACGTTCGACAGTTCCCGACCTCTTTTTCATCATGATAACACAAAAAATTCGAAAAGTCAATAGTTATTCACAGAAAATCCGATTTTCGCCCGCGCGTGAAATAGACACCGCCCAATCCCGACGGGGATTTGCTTTGCGGGATGGACGAAGCACAAAAAAATGCCCCGGAACGCGAAGATTCCGAGGCAAAACCGAAAATTTTTCGATGGTCGGTCGAAGGCGAGGGAGCGGTCGCCGCCCCGCGCCCGTTCCGTACGCCTTTTACCGGCGCTCGCCGAGGAAGAACACGGCGAGGGTCCCGGGACCGGAATGCGCGCCGATGACCGCGCCGGTCGGGCTGATGATGACTTCGGGGACCGACAGTTCGGTTTTCAGGCGTTCGGCGAGGGCGGCGGCTTCTTCGGGGCAGTCGCCGTTGCAAATCGCCATGAGTTGCGTTTCCGGGCGTATCGCGGTCTCGCGCACCTTTTCGAAGAGGGCGTTGACCGACGCTTTGCGGCCGCGCACTTTGGAAATGTTGATGAGCCGCCCCTCGTCGTCGACGTGCAGAATGGGTTTGATGCCCAGCACCGTGCCGACCAGCGCCGTCGACGCGGAGATGCGCCCGCCGCGCTTGAGGAACATCAGGTCGTCGACCGTGAACCAATGGCAGAGGTGCGGGACGGTCTCGACCGTGTAATCCCGAACCTGCTCGATAGACAGCCCCTCCGCCCGTTTCATCGCGGCGAGCAGGACCAGAAGCCCGTGCCCGGTCGACGCGCAAAGCGAACTGACCGCGAACAGTTTGCGCTCCGGGTAGCGCTCGGCGAGCTCCCTGAGCGCCAATTCGCCGTTGCGGAAGGTCGCGCTGAGCGCTTCGGAAAAGCCGATGTAGAGCAGGTCGTTCCCGTCGCGCAGGAACGGCTCCATCTTTTCGATGTACTCGCCCATGCCCGCGGCGGCTGTCGAGGCGATTTCCCCGTTCCGCAAGCGGTCGTAGAACGTGTGGACGTCCAGCGCCGAGGCGTCCTCCTCTTTGCCGCTGACCGTCAGGTGCAGGTGGACCACCTGCAGGTCGTATTTCGCGACCCACTCGTCCGGCAGGTCGGCGGAGGAATCCGTGAAAATGACAAAGGAATTCATGTGTAAAACCTCGTTTTCATTCATTTTTTGGGGGTTTCAACGCATAGAGCAGGGCGTCGCGGTCGTTCGGCAGTTCGCCGGCGCGAACGCGGTCGAGCAGGGCGTGCAAGGCGTCGCCGACGGCAGGACCGGGCGGGAACCCGAGCGAGAGCAGGTCGTCGCCGTTGACGGCGAGGTCGCGCAAGGTCAGGCAGGGGTGCGACGCGAGGACCGACGCGACGGCGTCCCGCAAGGCGCGAACGCGCGCGACGGCGGAATCCGGGTCCGCTTTGGCGGACGCGTCCGCCTCCATGAGGGAAAGCAGGGGGTCGACGAGGCGCGGCGGGACCTCCGCGAGCAGTTCCGGGGCGGCGGAAACGGGGTCGCGCTTGAGCCAGCGGTCGTGCAGGCGCACGAGCGAACAGACGTCCTCGCGCAAACGCTTTTCGGTTTTCCAGCGGCGCAGGGACGCGTCCGCAATCTCCGCCGAGCGTTCGGCGTGCGCCGGAAAGTGCCCGCGCCCGTCCCGAAAGACGAAACAGGCGGGCTTTGCCACGTCGTGGAACAGGGCGGCGACGCGCAAGAGCGGCTCCGGGGGGACGGCGGAAACCACGCGAAGGATATGCGTGTACACGTCGAAACAGTGGTGACGGTTCCGCTGGTCAAACCCGAAACACGGGCGCAATTCCGGCAACAGGAACGCGAACAACGACCGGAATTCGTCCAGCACCCGCCCGACGTCCGCGCCGCAAAGCAGTTTCAGCAGTTCGGCGGCGACGCGCTCGGCGGACACGAGCGACAGCCGGGGGGTCAGCGCTTCCATCGCGCGGGCGGTCGCCGGTTCGACCGAAAAACCGAGGCAGGACGCGAACCGCGCGCCGCGCAAAATACGCAAGGCGTCCTCGCGAAAGCGCTCGGACGGCTCGCCGACGCACCGCAACAGGCGGTTTTGCAGGTCCTCCCGCCCGCCGAACGGGTCGACCAGCCCGCGCGCGGGGGAATACGCCATCGCGTTGACCGTGAAGTCCCGCCGCCGCAAGTCCTCATCAATCGAGCGGGTGAAGGTCACGCTGTCCGGGCGGCGCCCGTCGGTGTAGGTCCCGTCGGTGCGAAAGGTCGTGATTTCCAGCGCGTACGGACCGGAAAGCAGGGTCACCGTGCCGTGTTTCAGCCCGGTCGGCAGGACGCGGCGGTCCGAAAAGACGGTTTGCGTCTGCTCCGGCAGCGCGTCGGTCGTCAGGTCGTAATCGTGCGGGGGTACGCCGCGCAACAGGTCGCGAACGCACCCGCCCGCGAGGTAGGCGGCAAATCCCGCCCGTTCCAGCGCGTTCAGCGCGTCCGAAACCTCGGCGGGCAACGTCCATTCGTTCATTCCGCGTAGGAAACGAGGGGTCCGCACGGGAAGAACCGCACGTCGAGCGCCGGGAAATGCGCCCGCAAGCCGTCGGCAAGCAATTCCATGCCCGGTTCCTCGGACGCGGCGTGCCCGAGCAGGAGCAACGCCTTCGGGACGCCGAGCTGAGCCGCGTCGCGAATCGGTTCGACCTCCCGCCATTCGCAAAGTTCCCCGGCGATGGCAAGTTGCGCGTCGTCCGAGGCGAACGCGTCGAAGGAGCCGCCGCACGCCCCGAGGTAGAGCGCGACGCGGCGCACCGGCAGGTCCGGGTCGCCCGCGATACGGGGGTGCGGGACGCCGAGTTTTTCGGAAATGCGCTTCGCCAGTTCCCGCGGGGTGGTTTCGACCGCGAGGTCCGCGAAGCGCGAGCCGTCGTAGCGGTACGGGACGCCGAGCGATTCGAGGAACCCGACGTGAATGCCGTCCGGTCGCCCCTCGTTGGAATGGATAAAATCGTGGAACCGCCAGAGCGTGAACGGGCAGGACGCGACGAGTTCCCGCTTTTTCGCCGTGACGGGGTCGGGACGGGGGGCGTCGAAGTGGTCGTAATAGGTGCATTCGTGGGTGATGAGCAGGTCCGCGCCCCAATCGGCGGCGGCGCGCAAAACGTCCGGCGTCGCGGTCAGGCAGACCCCGACCTTGCGGAGTTCGCGGTTCTCGTCGCCGTGCTTGCAGGTGTCCACCGTCGGCTTGCCGAGGTTCTTTTCCCCGACGAGCAGGTCCATCAGTTGTTTTGCCGTCATAGAAAGGCTCCTTTGCTTGGTGAAAATCGGGGGAGCAAAACGCGACGCGCCGCTCCCCCCTTATTTTACGTCTTTACGACAGCGTGATGACCGGTATCTTCGACCAGTCGTTGCGCCCGATGACGCCGCCGCCGCAACGGTAGATGATGTTCTTGAAAACGCCCTTGGTGAAGTCCTCCGCGTTCGTGGAGTTGATGGAGAAGGACAGCCCCAGCCGCAACCCGGCTTCCGGCGTCAGTTCGAGTTCCGACCACGGGAAACCGACCTCGTAGACCGTCTGTTGCGCCGAATCGTCGCGCGAACAGCCCGCGATACCCGGGAAGGTCGTGATTTTGCCGGTTTCGTAGAAGCAGGTCTCGTTCTGGTCGTTCGCGGCAAAGCCGTACGCGTGCAGAACGCCCTCGTTGACCGCCTTGTTGTTGGCAACGTGGTCGAAGTTTTCGAGGATGTAGTCCCCGTCCGGCGCCTCCGCGCTGACCTTGACCTGAATGCACTCGTACTGCCACATATCGTTCGCCTTATCCTTCGCAATCGGGCAGTAGTGGTAGGGCGAGGACACGACGACGCAAAGGTAGAGGTACTCGTCGTCATAGGTGACGTAATAGCGCCCCGTGGCGTAGTAATCGTTCTTGTCGAACTGGTCGTAGGACCACAGGTCGTTTTCGGCGTCGACGTCGTCGATACGGTAGGCGCTCCATTCGCTCTCGTTGAAGTTGCCGTCGATGGTCGGCGAAGCGGTCGCCTTCTTGACCGTGTAGTCGAGGGCGGACAGGTGCAGACCGTGCGGGAAGACCGTGGTTTTTTTCTCTTCGAGGGATTCCAGCCGCTTGACGTAGACGTCCTGCGACTTATGCGCCGCGACGGCGAACCCGTCGTCCGGGACTTCGAGGTCGGTCGCCTGTCCGACCGCCTGGAATCCGGTCTTGACGTAGCCGAAGGCGCTGTGGTCAAAGTTGAACAGCGCGACCGCGAAATCCGCCAGTTCCTCCGCCGTCGGCGTTTCCGCGCAATCCGGCGTGTAGAGCACGATAGCCCCCTCGGCAAGCCCTTCGTCGATACCCGTCAGGCGCACGGAATTTTCCGACGTGGCGGTCACTTTCGTATCGACCGGACCGAAGGACAGGAAGTTGTTGAGGAAGGTCGGCGCGGCGCTTTCGCCGGACGAAGTGTCGGACGAAGTCGCGGTCGACGAGGAAGCCGCCGACGAGGAATCCGCCGACGACGCGGACGACGAATTTGCCGCCGACGAGGAAGCCGTAGACGAGGACGACGAGGAAGTTGCCGCCGACGAGGACGACGTGCTTTCTGCATTCTCGCCCGCGTCGCCGCAAGACGCGAACGCGCAAGCCGCCGTCAGCAGCAGCGCGAACGTCAGCAACAATGCGAAGGTTCTTTTCATGATGAAAGCCCTTTCTTTTTCGTTTTTCTTTCATTATACACCCATTCGGCGTGTTTGTCAAGGCTTTTGCGCGGACGGCGGGACGCCCTTTTTTCGCTCTTGACAAATCCGTCGCGGTTCGGTATAATATAAGGAAAGAAAACGAAGGGACGTGCCGGTCGCATGGAGAAAACGCTCAAGGTCAAAATCGCATTGGGGGCGACGCTGTGCCTTATCGCGGTGGCGTTCCTTCTGCAATTCTTCCCGGCGCGGGAGGAGCTTTCCCCCTATGCGCCGGACGCGACGGTCGGGGAGGCGCAATACTTCGACGCGACGGAAATCGCCTACTGCATGACGTACAGTCCGGCGAACGGCAAGCCGCTCAATTTCTACCGCCTTCGCTCGGACGACGGGGAAATTCTGCTCGCCGACACGCAAGCATACCTCGACGAAACGTTTTCCGAGCCCGTCCGGTTCACCGGGTACGCGTCCCTGCCGTTCGGCGAGGCGCCGGAACAACTGCTCCCCCGCTGTACGTTCGACGAGAACGCGCTCTCCCGGTTCGGCGGCGACGCGCAAGCCGCCCTGCAGGCGTTTTCCCGGGCGGCGGTCATGCGGTTGGACGTGCACGCCGGGGAGCACCCGAGCGTCGCGTTCGTGTGCGTTTCCGCCGCCGCGATGGCGTCGTTCTGCACCTTCCTCGCGTTGCTTTTGAAGGAGTACTTCGGCGGGAAACGCAAGCGGTCAAAGGACGACGAGGACGCGTAAAGGGGGGTACGGCAAGGGGTACGGTGGGGGTAGTAACTACCCCCACACCCCCATAGCGCGAAGTTGACTTCGTCAACTTCGATGTTTTTATAGAAGAAAAATCATGCCTTCGCGCCCTGTAGTCGACGTTCGGTTCCCTCTCGTTTTTTCCTTCGCGACCCGGTTTTCGCCGGCTCCGGCGGTCCGCACTCGCGAACCGCCCTCGCTCGCACCCAAGTTTCGTGCGGAATACTACAACGCGAAGCGTTTACAATAAAATACTGTTCCGTAGGCGGACACGCGCCGCCGGAGGAACTCATCAAGAGAAAACCGGCGAAGGCGGCGTCAGTATTGGCGCAAGCCGAGCCGGTTTTCGACGAGGGGGGGAGCCTTCGAGGGGGGAACACGGAACAAGGCGGAGCGCATGAAATGCGCGGAGCCGCCGCGACCGTGGTCCCCCCTTCAAACTATTTTAGTAGAAGCGGAAATTCGCGATGACGCGACCGAGCACCGTGACGTCCTCGGCGTAAATGGGTTTCATAGCGGAATTGGCGGGCTGAAGGCGAATCCGCCCGCGGTCGTGGAACAAACGCTTGACGGTCGCCTCGCTGTCAATCATAGCGACGACGATTTCGCCGTCGTCGGCGCGCTGGTCGCTCTCGACCACGACGATGTCGCCGTCGAGAATGCCCGCCTCAATCATGCTCTCCCCCATGACGCGCAAGGCGAAAAGGTTCGCGCGCCCCCGCGCCATGACGATGGGAAAATCCACATACCCGTCGTAATTTTCGACGGCGAGAATGGGGCTGCCGGCGGTGACGCGACCGAGGATAGGCACGCGGCGGGTCTTTTCGCCGCCCGGACCGAGTTCGGTTTCGACGCGAATGGTGCGGCTCTTGCCGCCGGACATCTTGAGGTACCCTTTGGTTTCGAGCCGATGGAGGTACGCGTGAACCGTCGAGGTGGAACGGATCCCGAGCGCGGCGCAAATATCGCGCACCACCGGGGCGTACCCGTTCTGTTCGATGCAATCCCGCACATACTCGTAAATCTGCAGTTCCTTATCGGTCAGTTTATTCATCGGTAGACCCATTCCTTTCCGTTGCTTGTCCGTATTCCGCGCAAAGGCGGAAGAGCGCCTCGGCGCGTTCCTGCCGCCCGTGCAGCCAAAGGTAGCCGAACAGGCTTTCCAGCCCGGTCGCGCGCCGGTAGTCGATGGCGGACGCGCTCTTGGCGCGGTGCCCGCTTTTCGCGTTTCGACCGCCGCGGCAGACGTCGGATTCCTCCTCCGTCAGGTGCGGAAGCAGCGCTTCGAGCAGTTCGCTCTGCCGCTCCGCCGTCACCAGCGTTCGCACCGCGTCGTTGAGGTCGGACAGCCGGCAGTCCCCGTTTCCGAGCAGGTACGCCCGCGCGAGCAGTTCGTAGTACGCGTCGCCGAGGTAGGCGAGCTGAAGGGGGGTATACGCCGACCGCCGGACCCCGTTCACAGTTTCTTCCATACCGCGCCCTGTGGGGTGTCGATGATTTGGATACCCTCCGCCTTGAGTTGGTCGCGAATCGCGTCCGCCTCGGCGAAATTTTTCGCCTTTTTCGCCTCCGCGCGGCGGTCGAGCAGGGCGCGGATACGCGCGTCCTCTTCCCCGTCGGCGGCGGGCGCGTCCGCGGTATGCAGGGCGGCGGCACCGTCGAGCAGTCCGAGGGAGAGCACCTCGTCGAAGGAGGCGACCAGCGCGCGCTTGGTCGCGCCGGTTTCCGAGGACTTCAGCAGGTCGTACAGCACCGTCAGCGCCATGGACGTGTTCAAATCGTCGCCGAGCGCCGACGCGAAGGTTTCCCGCCACGCGGCAACGGCGTTCCCGTCCGGTTCGCCCGCCGCGTCCGCAACCGACGAAACGCGCTCGACCAAACGGCGGTAGGCGGACTTCGCGTTATCGAGGTTCGGATAGCTGAACAGCAACGAACGGCGGTAATGCGACTGCAGGCAGAAGAAGCGGTAATCCATCGCGGAATAGCCCTTTTCCTCGAGCAGAGAGAGCGTCAAAAATTCCCCGGACGACTTGCTCATCTTCCCGCCCTCGGTCGTCAGGTGGTGCACATGGAACCATTGCGGGCACCACGGATGCCCGAGGTAGGACTCGCTCTGGGCAATCTCGTTGGTATGGTGGGGGAACTGGTTATCGATGCCGCCGCAATGCAGGTCCAGCCGCTCGCCGCCGTACTTGATGGCGATGGCGGAGCATTCGATGTGCCAGCCGGGGTAGCCGAGCCCCCACGGGCTTTCCCATTTGAGTTCCTGGTCCTCGAATTTGGACTTCGTGAACCACAGCACGAAATCCCCCTTGTTGCGCTTATTGCCGTCCTCGCCGACCCCTTCGCGCACGCCGACTTCGAGGTTTTCCTCGCGGTGGCGGAGGAAAACGTGGTAGTTCGGCAGTTTGGACGTGTCGAAATAGATGTTCCCGCCCGCCTCGTAGGCAAAGCCCTTTTCCAGCAATCCCTCGACGAGCCGAATCATCTCCGGGACACAGCCGGTCGCGGGCTGCACGACGTCCGGGCGGCGGATACGCAATTTGCGGCAGTCCTCGAAGAACGCGTCGGTATAGAATTTCGCGATTTCCAGCACGGTCTTATGCTCCCGACGGGCGCCGGCGAGCATTTTGTCCTCGCCCGTGTCCGCGTCGCTCGTCAGGTGACCGACGTCGGTGATGTTCATAATGCGGCGCACGTCGTAGCCCGACCAGCGCAAGAAACGGTCGAGCACGTCCTCCATCAGGTAGGTGCGAAGGTTGCCGATGTGCGCGTAATGGTAGACGGTCGGACCGCATGTGTACATGCGGACCACGCCGGGTTTGTAGGTGACGAACGGGTCGACCGTGCGCGTAAGGCTGTTATACAGTTGTATCGTTGCCATGTATCTTTCATTCCTTTTATTGAACGACAATTTTTATGCTTTCATTCCTCTTGCTGAACGGCAATGTTTTTACTTTTTATGCTTTCATTCCTTTTATTGAACGGCGATGTTTCTACTTTTCGGGGTCCAAATACTTCCAATAGGACCGGAGGTAGTTCACGCCGGACCAGACGGTGAAGAACGCCATGACAGCGACCGTCGCAAGCGAGAACCACCCGCGGCAGAACGGCAGGAGAATCGGTTCGAGCAACAGGACGCAAACGCAAATGATTTGGGTGTTCGTCTTGATTTTGCCGAGCATATTCGCCGCGACGACCACGCCCCGCTTCGCGACGACCAGCCGCATGGACGTGACCGCCAATTCGCGGAACAGCACCACGACGGCGCCCCAGAAGAACGCCTGCCGCAACACCTCCGTCGGGACGCAAAAACCGTCCGCAAACGCCGGATTGTACGCGAACGCGTAGGGCGACATGCACAGCGAGAACAGCGCGCCGAGAACGAGGAACTTATCCGCGAGCGGGTCCATGAACTTGCCGAAATCCGTCACCAGACCGCGCTTGCGGGCGATATAGCCGTCGAGAAAATCCGTCAGCGACGCGACGAGAAAGACCGCGAATGCCGCAAGCCGGCTGCACCAGTCGACCGCCCCGTCGTCGAACGGAAAGAAGTCGTAGACCGCAAACAGGATAAAGACCGGGATACAGCAGATACGGAACAGGGTCAGTTTGTTCGGTGTGTTCAAGGACACCCCTCCTTATGGTTCAGTTCGCCCGACCGAGCAGGTCGTAATCCAGCACCTCCCCGACGGTCACGTCCACGAACTCCCCTTCCCGGACGATACGGGAGGACGAGAAGTAGATTTTGCCGTCGATGTCGTAGGCGTCGGCATAGGAACGCCCGTAGAACCGCTCGGCGACCCGGTCGTAGCCCTCGCAAAGGACCTTGAGCGTCCGTCCGAGGAAGCGTTCGTTAGATTCGTTGTGAATACGTTCCTGTTGCGCCATGAGGACATCCAGGCGCTTTTGCTTGGTTTTTTCCGGGACCTGGTCCGGCATATCGAACGCCGGCGTTCCCTCCTCGCGGGAATAGGCGAACGCGCCGAGCCGCTCGAACCGCGTTTCCTTCAGGAAATCCCGCAATTCGTTGAACTGCTTTTCCGTTTCGCCCGGAAAGCCGACGATGACCGTCGTCCGAAGAATGATGCCGTCCACCCGTTCGCGCAATTTGCGGACGACCTCCTCGATGCCCGCGCGGGTGTCCCGGCGGTTCATGCGGCGGAGGATTTCGTCGTCGATGTGTTGAATCGGCAGGTCGATGTACTTGACGACCTTCGGGTTGTTCGCGAAAACGTCGATAAGACCGTCCGTGATACGGTCGGGGTAGCAGTAGAGCACCCGGAGCCATTCGATACCGTCGATTTCCGACAGGGCGGTCAGCAGGCTGTCGAGGCAATACGTCCCGTACAGGTCCTCGCCGTAGCGGGTCGTGTCCTGCGCGACGAGGCAGAGTTCCCGGACGCCGAGGGAAGCAAGTTCCTTCGCCTCCTCGAGCAGTTCGCCCATCGGGCGGCTCCGGTACCGCCCGCGCAAGGACGGAATGACGCAATAGGTACAGCAATTGTCGCACCCTTCGGCGATTTGCAGGTACGCGAAATGGGCGGGGGTCGTCACGACCCGTTCCCCGCCGAGCGCGCACCGCTCCACCGGGTCGACGGCGCGGAAGGTCCGCCCCTCGTACGCCGCGCGGACCGCCTCGCCGATACGGTCGAACGAGCCGGTCCCGAGGATACAGTTGACTTCCGGGAGTTCCTTGAAAATTTCCTCGCCGTACCGTTGCGGCAGACAGCCGGTCACGACGATGCCCTTGAGGGTATGGTGCTCCTTGAGCCAGGCGATGTCGAGGATATTGTCGATAGCCTCTTTCTTGGCGCTTTCGATGAAGGCGCAGGTGTTGACGACCACCACGTCCGCCTCGGTTTCCTCCGCGACCAGTTCGAAGCCGTCGTTCGCAAGCAGGGAGAGCATTCGCTCGGTGTTCAGCAGATTCTTCGGACAGCCGAGGGACACGAACCCCACCTTGATTTTCTCTTCCATTGTTTTTTCTCCCAAACCAGTATATGCCGAATCTGTCAGAACCCTTCCCGGAAATAGGAAGAAATTTCCTCCCACCCGTAGCCGCTCCGGCGAAGGAAATCCGACGCCTTCCGACGGACGACGGGGTCGGAAAAATCCGCCGACGGGAATTTCCGTTCGAGCAGTTCCGCGATTCGTTCGCCGTGGTCCTCCTCCGCGTAGGGTTCGACCGCGCGGGCGATGACGTCGGCGGAAAAGCCCTTGCCGAACAGTTCCTGCCGGATACGCGCCGGACCGTAACAGCGGATACGCGCGTAGGACTTCGCGTACCGCGCCGCAAGCCGGTCGTCGTCGACGTATCCGCGCTCCCCGAGCAGAGCGACCGTCCGCGCGCAAACTTCCGGCGGGAAATGCCGGCGAAGTTTCTCCGTCAGCCGACGGGACGAATAGTCGCCGTAGGACAGAAGCGAAAGCGCCTTCTGCACGCAAGCGAGTTTTTCCGCCGCTTCAAGGACCGCGTCCCGCGATTCCTCCGACAGGACCGCCCCTTCCGCAAGACCGAGGGCTTCGCAATCCGGGACGGTCAGGCGGACCGTTTCCGCCGTCCCCCCGCCTTCCGGGCGAAGGACAGCCGTGACTTCGTGCCGCGCCTCCGCGACCTTCAGCCGTTCAACGATGTACACGGCGGGTTATTCGGCGTCCGCGTCGCCGGTTTCGCCGGGACCGTCCGGTCCGCCGATTTCCTCGGGGTTGCCGCGGTAGTACGCCTTGATTTTCTCCTCCAGTTCCTCGGCGAGCGGCTTGTTTTCGCACAGCACGCTCCGGACCTTGTCCTTGCCGTTGCCGAGTTTTTCGCCGTTGTAGGACAACCAGCCGCCGCTCTTTTCGAGGATCCCGCACTTGACGCCGAGTTCGATGATTTCGCTTTCCTTGGAAATGCCCTTGCCGTAGATGATGTCGAATTCCGCGGTGCGGAACGGCGGGGCGACCTTATTCTTGACCACCTTACAGCGGACGTGGTTGCCGTAGACTTCGTCCCCCGTGCCGAGCTGGGCGACCTTGCGGACGTCGATACGCACCGAAGCGTAATACTTCAGCGCCTGCCCGCCGGTCGTGACCTCCGGGTTGCCGTAGACGACGCCGACCTTCTGCCGAAGCTGGTTGATGAAGATGAGGATACAGTTGGTCTTGGAAATCGGACCTTTGAGCATCCGGAGCGCCTGCGACATCAGCCGCGCCTGCAGACCGACGTGGGACGCGCCCATGTCGCCCTCCAGTTCCATACGCGGTACCAGCGCCGCGACCGAGTCGATGACCACCACGTCAATCGCGCCGGAACGAATCAGCGCTTCCGTGATTTCCAGCGCCTGTTCGCCGTCGTCCGGCTGGGAGACCAGCAGGTCGTCCAACTGCACGCCGAGCGCCTTGGCGTAGACCGGGTCGAGCGCGTGCTCCGCGTCGATGAACGCCGCTTCCCCGCCCCGTTTCTGCACTTCGGCGATGATGTGCAGGGCGATGGTGGTCTTCCCCGAGGACTCCGGACCGTAAATTTCGACGATACGCCCGCGCGGAACGCCGCCGATACCCAGCGCCACGTCCAGCGAAATCGAGCCGGTCGGCACGCCCGTGACCCCCATATCCATGCGCTCGCCGAGCCGCATGATCGAGCCCTTGCCGTTTTGCTTTTCGATTTGCGCAATCGCCATTTCCAGCGCCGCTTTCCTATTTTCCTGCCCTTCCTTGGGCTCCTTGGTTTCCTTTTCCTTCGCCATTTCCGCGTCCTTTCCGAGAAAACAGAACTTTTGTTCTCTTTTTTTCCAGTATATCACAGTTTTCGGGGTTTGTCAATTGCTTTTTTGTGAACAGACGTAGTTTTTTCGTCCGTTTGGCGGTCGTTTTTTCGCCGTTTTGCGGGGTATCGGCGATTTTTCGGTAAAATTTCCGAAAAAACGGGACGGATTTGTGGAATACGGCTATGGACAAATCCGAACGGGTATTCTATAATGTAGGTAAGCAAAACGTTCCAATCGAATAGGAGGAGCAGGAAGATGGCAAACGGAAGTCACGGCGGGCTTGGGCTGATCGTCATGG
Source organism: uncultured Clostridia bacterium (assembly GCA_947626805.1). GTDB lineage: Bacteria > Bacillota > Clostridia > Oscillospirales > CAG-382 > Coliplasma. Next base: position 229 of record CANQTR010000033.1, on the reverse strand, counting down.
ACAACTGTAAGGAACTCGGCGAAAAGGTGGACAATTGGCTCAAGGAACTTCGCGGGGAAAAGGACAAGGATTTCAGTTACATTATCCCGACGGAGGAGGTCCGTTTCAACAACGGAGAGGGCAAGGTGCGTATCCTCGATTCGGTGCGCGGAAAGGACCTTTACATCCTCACCGACGTCGGGAATTACCATTGCACCTACACGATGTTCGGGTATGAGAACCGCATGGG
>CANQTR010000032.1 GCA_947626805.1 uncultured Clostridia bacterium | reverse complement strand
ACAGGTGACGGTCAGACCGCGCTTGCGAAGCAGGGTGTGCAGCTTGCTCATCTCAAAAAACCTCCCGAAAGACCGCACGCGGTCGGCAATTTCGCGATAAGACCGCCGGTGCAGGACTCGGCACAGGTGACGGTCAGACCGCGCTTGCGAAGCAGGGTGTGCAGCTTGCTCATCTCGAAAAACCTCCCGAAAGACCGCGCGCGGTCAGCAATTTCGCGATAAGACCGCCGGTGCAGGATTCGGCACAGGTGATAGTCAGACCGCGCTTGCGAAGCAGGGTGTGCAGCTTGCTCATCTCGAAAAACCTCCGGATTGCGTCGAAAAGGAACCGGCAGAGCCCCATTTCACCCCAAACAGAAAAGTTTTTGGGAATCTGCAAGGGGGCTTTTTTCAAAAAGACCCCTTGCATGGGGTTTGGGGCAAAGCCCCAACGACACCAGCCCATATTATATAGGTAGTATACCCGGAAACCGGCGAAAAAGCAAGGGGCGGGGGCGAAAAGGCAAACTTTGTACGGACCGCACAAAAAAACGGTGCATATTTTGGCAGAATGTAGATTGACATCAATTTGCAGTTGTGCTATAATAGGGTAACCTTATGGTAAAGGAAGGATTTTTTATGCGTTTGAAAAAGCCGCTTGCCATCCTGTTCGCCGTTTGCTTTGCGTTTTCGGCGATGGCGATGGCCGCGTCTGCCGCGTCGGACGTTACGGTCGCGGGCACGACGTATACCCTGATTTCCCCGCAAAAAGTCACCGTCACCGGTGAAAACGTGCAAGTCGACGACCGCGCGAAGGACACGGCGGTCCTGTGCGACGGCAAACTCAGCCGGGAGCTGACGCTGTTCGACCAAGCCGGATTGGTTATGTTGAAGAATCTTGCCGTCGTGCAGCCGTATCCGGCGAAAATCGAGCCGGAGGACATTCCGGTCGCGTCGTTCGAGATGGATTTCGGCAGCGAAGTGTCGTTCGACACCGCGTACATCGGGATTTATCTGCAGCAAGCCGGTATGGGCGAGGCGGACGAGAACTGTGTGACCATCGAAACGTCGACGGACGGCAAGACCTGGGCGCCGGTCGGCGACGGGAAGTTCTATTACAGCTTCCCGCGCACGAAGGACTTTACAACGAACCTGCCGAACAACGGCAACGGCTGGCCGTGTATCGGCGACGTGGCGGTGCCGCTCGGCGAAACGGTCAATGCGCGGTACGTGCGGTATTCGTTCAAGTTCGGCGTCATTCCGACGGAACCGAAGAAGTTCTATTGGACGTGGGAAACGAACGTGTACGAGTTCATGGCGTTCACGGAAATGGGCGTTGCGAACTATAAGAGCGGCCGCAAGCAGAAACAGTTGACGAAAGAGGACGTTTCGAATTATCCGGTCATTGGCGGCGATTGGTTCGTCGACCTCGGCGAGCAGCTGGAGGTCTGGACCATCAGCGACAACGGCGATATGAAAATCACGAAAAAGACCTACGATAAGGCCGCGTACCTCGCGGACGCGACGGTCGAGCCGACCGAAACGAACGAGGATTTGAGCTACTATGTGCAGGACCAGACGACGTTCCTGCTGTTCGAGGACGGCGCGTATGACGAGTACGCCTACGCGGTCGGCACGGACGGCAATCTGAGCCTGACGCTGGACGGCGACGAGACACTGCTCCTGACCGCCGACAACTTCAAGAAGGCGAACGGTTCGACGAGTTCGGGCGCTTCGTCCGGCACGTCGAGCGCGACGTCGAGTGCGACTTCGAGCGACGCTTCGTCGGCGGCTTCGTCCGCGACGTCAAGCGCGGCTTCGTCCGCGGCTTCGTCGGCAACGTCGAGCACGGCGTCGTCGAGTAAGGCGCCGGCGGGTTTGTCCGCGGCTTCGTCCGCCGATGAGGGCGGCAGCGGGTCGCCGACGATGTGGATTATCATCGCGATTGTCGCGGCGGTGGTCATCGTGGCGGCGGTCGTGGTCATCGTCGTGGTGCGCAAGAAGAAGCAGTAAAGGAAAATCGTCCATTTTCCCCAAACCGAAAAAGTTTTTGAAGATTTTTAAGGAACTTTTTTCAAAAAGTTTCTTAAAAGGACTGCACGTTGTGCAGTCCCGGCTTGGGGCAACGCCCCAAACACACTCGGGGAATCGGCGAAAAAATGCGGCGGGACTGTTCAGTCGGGCGGTCCCGCCTTTTCCCATGGAAGGGGGAACGCGTGTGAAAGGGTTGCGAAGGATTCTGCTGGCGGCGCTGTGCGCGGCGTGTGTCGTCGCGTGCGGGTGCGCGAAGTCGTTCGACGGGACGTATAAGCTCATCGCGGAGTCCGGCGAGGTGTACGAGGGGTTCCGCGTCGAGATTGACGGGGAATCGTTCCGGATTTTGACCGACGGGGCGGTCGGCATGAGCGGAAAATGCGCCTACGACGGCGGGGAAGTGACGCTGGTGCTAGCGGGCGACGACGCGGCGGAAATCCCGCTGTATACCGGTCGGCTGGACGGCGGGACGCTGACGCTCGACCCCGTGACCGACGTCGCGGCGGACGGCAGCGGGCGGCTGACGCTGACAGCGGATTTCCCGCGCGACGCGGGCGACCCGGCGGGGCGTTACCGCGTCGACCCGTTTTCCGGCGTGGAGGCGGACCCGGCGTACTGCCTTGCGCTGGCGGACGGCGTTTGGTCGGTTTCCCGCGAGGGCGAAACGGCGACGCTGCAGAGCGGCGTGTATGAGGTGGACGGCGCGGGGACGCTGTGTTTTCGTTCGCGCGCGGGCGAGGAACCGTCGTTCGTCGGTCGTGTCGAGGGGGACGGGCTGATTCTCTGCTCGAACGGCGCGAACCTCCGCTGCCCGCGTATCGCGTGAACCCGTTTTTCGCGGCAAATCCCGCTTGCCCCCTTGCAATTCGAAACAAAATATGGTATGCTATGTGGGTAAAAACCACAACAGAAAGGAATCGCATATGAAACCGACCCAAACCGACCGCTACTGGTGGGCGGACCGTATCGCCTACCAAATCTACCCCCGCTCCTTCCGCGACGCGAACGGCGACGGCACCGGCGACCTCAAGGGAATCACCGAGAAACTCGACTACTTGCGCGACCTCGGCGTCGGGCTGCTCTGGCTTTCGCCGGTCTACCGCTCCCCGATGGACGACGGCGGCTACGACATCTCCGACTACCGCGATATCGACCCGCTTTTCGGCAGTATGGCGGACATGGACGAGCTGTTGCGCGAGGCGAACAAGCGGGACATCCGCGTGCTGATGGACCTCGTCATCAACCATTGCTCCGACGAGCACCCGCTTTTCCAAAAGGCGCTCGCCGAACCGGGCTGTGAGGAGGAGGGATTCTTCTATTTTCGCCGCACTTCCGACGGAAATCCGCCCAATAACTGGCGCTCGATGTTCGGCGGGTCGGCGTGGGAACGGACGGCGGACGGGCGGTGGTACCTCCACCTGTTCTCGAAGAAACAGCCCGACCTCAACTGGGAAAACCCGACCTTGCGGGCGAAACTCTACGACATGATTCGCTTTTGGCTGGATAAGGGGCTCGGCGGGTTCCGTATCGACGCCATCGTCCACATCAAGAAGCAGCCCGGTCTGCCGTCGGGTCCGCGCAACGAGCCGGACGGCATGGTCGATTGCTTCCCGTACGCGCGCAATATCCCCGGTATCGGCGACTTTTTGACCGAGTTGCGGGAACAGACGTTCGACCGCTATCAGTGCGTTACGATTGCGGAGGCGGCGGGCGTCCCGAACCGGCAGTTGGCGGATTATATCGGTCCGAACGGCTATTTTTCGACAATGTTCGACTTTTCCTACGCCGAACCGTACAGTTACGGGCACGGCTGGCACACCTGTAAGAACCCCGGCGAGTGGTCCTTCCGCCGTTGGCGCGACGCGCTCTATGCGTCGCAACTGGAAACGCAAAAGGTCGGTTACGGGGCGGTGTTCACCGAAAATCACGACTACCCGCGCGCGATTCAGAAGTTCGTGCCGGAGAAAGACCACGCCCCGGAAGTGCAGAAAATGTTGGGTATATTCTACTTTTTCTTGCGTGGATTGCCCTTTATCTATCAGGGGCAGGAGCTCGGCATGACCAATCCCGGGTTCACGTCCATCGACCGGATCAACGACATTTCGACGAAGAATCACTACCGCGTCGCGCTCGCGGACGGGCTGGAGCCGGCGGAGGCGATGCGGCTGGTGGCGCGGTATTCGCGGGACAACGCGCGCGTGCCGTTCCCGTGGGACGACAGCGAAAACGGGGGCTTTTCCCCTGCCGGGAGCGCGGAACCTTGGCTGCCGGTCCACCCGGATTACCGCACGGTCAACGCCGCCGCCGAGCTTGCCGACCCGAACAGCGTCCTCGCGTTCTATAAAAAGATGGTCGCGCTCCGCAAATCGGAACGCCTGTTCGTCGACGGGGCGTTCGCGCCGGTGCTCAAGCGGTACGACAAACTGGTCGCGTACACGCGGACGGGCGCGGACGGGCGCCGCGCGGCGGTGATTTGTTCGTTTTCCGACCGTGCGCGGACGGTGAAACTGCCGTTTGCGGCGGGGAAGGTGCTGCTCGCGAGTCACGGCGAGGTCGCGTTGTCCCGTCGGGACGGCGGCGACGTGCTCACGTTGAAGCCCTATCAGGGCGTCGTTTTGGAGGGGTGAATTCCGCCGCGCGTCGCCGTGTTCGCGCCCTTTCGTTCGCTTTTTCGCCGTGCGCCTAAAAGGGCAACTCGGCAGGCGAAATGTTTGCACACCGCGAAGTACCCGCGTCCGTGCCCCTTCTGCTCGCTTTTTCGTCGCGCGGCGACGTGCAACGCCCTTTCTGTTTGCCACTCCTCCGCACGGCGACGCGAGGGGTGGGGGAAATGTGCCGCGTGATGGTTTTTCGTGGCGTAATCACGCGGAATCGGGCGCTTCTCACGGAATTTTTTCGATTGGGCGACAGCAAAACGGGACCGGCGGTCCCGAATGGGCTTTTTGCACCGCGTCCGCTCGCCCGAAAGGGCAACCCGACAGGCGACCCGGTTTGCACATCGCGACGTTGCGCCGCGCCCGCGTGCTTTTCCGTTCGCCTTTTTCGCCGCATGATGACGTGCCCGCGTCCCTTCCGTTCGCTTTTTTCGCCGCACGGCGACGCGACGGGTGGGGGGAAAATCACGCCGAACGGGGTATCATTCGGGAATCGAAACGTCCTCCGTGTGGGAAACCGCACGCGGGGGCGTTGTGCCGGAGGGGTGATTTCCTCCGCGCGGCGACACGGCAGGTGCGGGAAATGTGCCGCGTGATGGTTTTTCGTGGCGTAATCACGCGGAATCGGGCGCTTCTCACGGAATTTTTTCGATTGGGCGACAGCAAAACGGGACCGGCGGTCCCGAATGGGCTTTTTGCACCGCGTCCGCTCGCCCGAAAGGGCAACCCGACAGGCGACCCGGTTTGCACACCGCGACGTGCCCGCGTCCGCGCGCCCGAAAGGGCAACCCGGCAGGCGACATTGTTTGCACATCGCGACGTTTCACCGCGCCCGCGCCTTTTTCGTTCGCCTTTCCTCCGCTTGACGACGTGCCCGCGCCCCTTCCGTTTGCTTTTTTGCCGCACGACGACGCGACGGGTGGGGCAAATCACGCCGAACAGGGTATCATTCGGGAATCGAAACGTCCTCCGTGTGGAAACCGCACGCGGGGGCGTTTTGCGTGAAGGGTGATTTCCTCCGCGCAACGACACGACAGGTGAGGGAAATGTGTCGCGTGATGGATTTTCGTGGCGCAATCGCACGGAATCGGGCGCTTCTTGCGGGACTTTTCCGGTTGAGCGACAGCAAAACGGGACCGGCGGTCTCGAACGGGCTTTTTCGCCGCGCCCGCTCGCCCGAAAGGGCAACCCGGCGGGCGACATTGTTTGCACATCGCGACGTTGCGACGTGCCCGTGCCCCTTTCCGTTCACTTTTTTGCCACACGGCGACGCGACAAGTGGGGAAAATCACGCCGAACGGGGTATCCTTCGGGAATCGAAACGCTCTCCGTGTGGGAATCGCATGCGGGGGGGCGTTTTGCGTGAGGGGAAGTTGTGCGACCGTGCCGTAAATCGTTTCGGAGAAGCGGGAACGCAAAAAAAGCCACCGCGTCCGCACGCCCGAAAGGGCGACCCGACAGGCGACCCGGTTTGACCCGGTTTGCACATCGCGACGTTGCGCCGCGTCCGTGCCCCTTCTGCTCGCCTTTCCTCCGCTCGACGACGCGACAGGTGGGGTAAATCACGCCGAACCGGGTATCTTTTGGGGAATCGAAACGCTCTCCGTGTGGGAACCGCACACGGGGGGCGTTTTGCGTGAGAGGAAGTTGTGCGACCATGCCGTAAATCGTTTCGAAGAAGTGGGAAAGCAAAAAAGCCACCGCGTCCGCGCGCCCGAAAGGGCAACCCGACAGGCGACCCGGTTTGCACGTCGCAACGTTGCACTGCGTCCGTGCCCCTTCTGCTCGCCTTTCCTCCGCTCGACGACGTGCCCGCGCGCTTTTCCGTTCGCCTTTTTCGCCGCGCGGTGACGCGATAGGTGCGGGAAATGTGCCGCGGGATGGCTTTTTTGTGGCGCAATCGCGTGGAATCGGGTGCCCTTCGCGGGACTTTTCCGGTTGGGCGACGGCAAAACGAGACCGTCGGTCTCGAACGAGCTTTTTCGCCGCGTCCGCTCGCCCGAAAGGGCAACCCGGCAGGCGACACGGTTTGAACACCGTGACATTGCACCGCGCTCGCGCCCCTTCCGTTCGCTTTTTTCGCTGCACGACGACGCGACGGGTGCGGAAAATCGCGCCGAATGCTGTATCATTCGGGAATCAAAACGCTCCCCGTGTGGGAACCGCACACGGGGGGCGTTTTGCGTGAGAGGAAGTTGTGCGACCATGCCGTAAATCGTTTCGAAGAAGTGGGAAAGCAAAAAAGCCACCGCGTCCGCGCGCCCGAAAGGGCAACCCGACAGGCGACCCGGTTTGACCCTGTTTGCACATCGCGACGTTGCGCCGCGCCCGCGCCCTTTTCCGTTCGCCTTTCCTCCACGCGGCGACACGACAGGTGCGGGAAATGTGCCGCGTGATGAATTTTTCGTGGCGCATTCGCGCGGAATCGGGCGCTTCTCACGGGACTTTTCCGGTTGGGCGACAGCAAAACGGGACCGTCGGTCTCGAACAGGCTTTATTGCCGTGTCCGCTCGCCCGAAAGGGCAACCCGGCGGGCGACATTGTTTGCACACCGCGACGTTGCGCCGCGCCCGCGCCTTTTTCGTTCGCTTTCTCGCCGCACGGCGACGCGACGGGTGCGGAAAATCACGCCGAACGGGGTATCTTTCGGGAATCGAAACGCTCTCCGTGTGGGAACCGCACGCGGGGACGTTTTGCGTGAGGGGAAGTTGTGCGACCGTGCCGTAAATCGTTTCGGAGAAGTGGGAACGCAAAAAAAGCCGCTGTGTCCGCGCGCCCGAAAGGGCGACCCGACAGGCGACATGGCTTGAACACCGCGACGTTGCGACGTGCCCCGCCTTTCCGTTCGCCTTTCTTCCGCGCCGCGACGCAAGGGGTGGGGCAAATCACGCCGCGTGATGGATTTTCGTGGCGCAATCGCGTGGAATCGAGTGCCCTTCGCGGGATTTTTCCGGTTGGGCGACAGCAAAACGGGACCGTCGGTCTCGAGCGGGCTTTTTCGCGACGCAATCGCACGCCCGAAAAAACAACCCGGCAGGCGAAGCGGTTTGCACGTCGCAACGTTGTGCCGTACCCGCGCGCCCGAAAAAAAGACAAAAGGGCGCCGCAATCCCGTTGAACAGAGAAAGCCGCGGCGCTTTGAAAGTCCGCGGTTCTTTTTTTATGCGACTATGCGGCGGGCGGTCAAACATGAATCTGAAACCTTCCGAAATCGAACAGACCGCTGCCCTGCCGCAACTTCCCCTGCCGGTGCAAAGACCGAAAAGCGTCCGCGACTTCGCCGGACAGCGACGCGGGAACCGCCAGCGCGTGGTGCGCCGGAAAAATCCGGTTCGGAGCCAACTCGTTCACCGCCTCGACGGAGCGCATGAACGCGAGCGGGTCGGTCGACGGGTAGAAAGCGTCCAGGCACCCCTCGTAAAGCAGGTCTCCGGCGTACAACCACCCCCTGTCCCGCTCGAAAAAACAGCAGTGACCGGGCGAGTGACCGGGCGTGTGAATAACTTGCAAGGCTCGACCGCCGAGGTCGATGCGGTCTCCGTCGTGCAGGACACTCGTCGGCTCCCCCTGAAAAATCCGATACGCGTCCGGGCGAAAATCGGCGGGGAGCGCGCATGGCTTCAGCGTCAGACTTTTCCTGACGGCGTGCAGCGGGAGGGGGAAGCGCTCGGATAGCCATCTCGCTTCGTTTTCGTGCACGGCGAAATCCGGAAACAGCGCAAGCCCGCCGATGTGGTCCCAATGTGCGTGCGTCAGGACGGCGGTGACCGGCAGCGTCGTCAAATCGTCGACGACGGCTTTGCTATTCGCGACGCCCAAGCCCGTGTCAATCAAAACGGCCCGCTCCGTCCCGCAAAGCAAGTTCCCCGGGGACCGTATTCGCCGACCTCTCCTTACGCTCTTTCCAAAAGCATCCTGCACTTCGTGTTCGGCGTGCCGAGCCGGATTTCCGCCTCCGTCCCGTCGAAACGGAACCCGAACCGTTCGTAAAAGCGAATCGCGTTCCGATTCCCCTTCAGCACCCAAACGGCGACCCTTTCGTACGCGGAAAGCCGTTCGACTGCCGCCCGCATCAGCGCGTAGCCGACCCCCTGCCCGTGATAGGCCGCGAGCACGTAGAGGCCGAAAACCTCGCCGCACGCGGGAATCGTGCCGTCGCGGTACGCCCCGTAGCCCGCGAACCCGACGACCTGCTCGCCGTCTTTCGCGACAAGGATGTTGTCCGGCCATTTGTGCGCCGTCGCGACGCATTTTTCGAGCGTGACGGCTTCGAGGTAGCCCGCGTCGATGAGTCCCGCGTAGGTTTCGTGCCAGGATTTGTAGTGGACGTATCCCTTGCCGTTGATTTCGTCTTCGCTCTCCATCGGCTTGATGACGAATTTTCCCATCACTTTTCCCCCGCAATGCCGAAAAACCGTGTCGAAATTTGTCGTAAAATTTTTCACGATTTCGGCGTTCTCACCAAAAATCGAACCGAAATTTCTACGTTCCGAACAACCTCAAAGCTCGTGCCGGAACCGCCCGAACTCCCGCGCCTCGTCCAGCGGGACGTACATGTACCCGACGTGATAGGCGTTCCCAGCGGCGCGAAAGTCCGCGAGCCGCCGTTGCAGCGCCGACCCCGGGCGCAAAAAGGTCAGGCTTTCGTCCAATTCCGCGCACATCGGGCAGAGGTGAACGTGCCGCTGCAGCGCCAAAATCCGGCTGTCGGGCGGCAGGAGGCACTTGTTTTGCGCCGAATACAGCCAGGAGTAGCAGACAAATCCGCGTATTTCCCCGTAATCCTTCAAAAACGTGGCGTAAAAGTCCAGCGCTTGCGTCATCGAGATGCGATGATTCTTTGCGCCGAATACAGCCGGGAATCGCTTCGCTTTCCCCTATAATTCCCGAAATCCATGCCGAAATTTGTCGCAAAATCCCCCTGCTTTCGGCGTTCTCACCAAAAAGCGAACCGAAATTTCTACGTTCCGAACAACCTCAAAGCTCGTGCCGGAAGCGCCCGAATTCCCGCGCTTCGTCCAGCGGGACGTACATGTACCCGACGTGATAGGCGTTTCCGGCGGCGCGAAAGTCCGCGAGCCGCCGCTGAAGCGCCGACCCCGGGCGCAAAAAGGTCAGGTTTTCGTCCAATTCCGCGCACATCGGGCAGAGGTGAACATGCCGCTGGAGCGCCAAAATCCGGCTGTCGGGCGGCAGGAGGCGCTTGTTTTGCGCCGAATACAGCCAAGAGTAGCAGACAAATCCGCGTATTTCCCCGTAATCCTTCAAAAACGTGGCGTAAAAGTCCAGCGCTTGCGCCATCGAGATGCGGTGATTCTCGACCGTGTACGGCGGTTGCGACGGAATGTGCATGCCGAGCATCAGGCAGTTTTCGTCGAGCGCGACCGTCCATTCGTCCTTCGGGAACACGCGCGGGCGGGGACAAACCACCCCGTTCGGCATGACTTCGTGGGCGGTATACCCCGTTTCGTCGGTTTCGAGCGGCGAAGTGACGCAAACCGCGCGCGGGTCCGAACGGGATTGCGTCAGGCTGCCGTCGGCGGCCAATCCGTGCGCCCCGCGCAACAGCGTGCGGTATTCGCCCGCCTGATTCCGCAAGACGAGGAAGTCCGCCGAGAAGCGCTCCGGCTGGAATTTCAGCGTGTGGAACAGGAACATGCACCCGCCGGCGCACAGCAGGTTCCAACCGCGCAAGGATATGCCCCACGAACCGTGTTCTTTTGTGTAGGAATCCGTGTAGCCGATGTACGCGCCGACGTTTTCCGCGTTCAGGTCGGCGGGCGGCTTGCGGACGGTCAGCGTGTAGGCGAGCGCGACGGTCACGAAAAGCAGGTCGACCGCGCCCGCGTCGACGTCCGGCAGGTTCAGCAGGGTCGGCGCGGAAAGGTGCGTTTCCCACGGCGGCCGCTCCTCGGTCAGGTATCGGCGAAGGAAAAGCGCCGCCGCATTCATGGTCGGATTTTTCCGGATTTTGTCCACCAATCCGCGCAAGAACACCGCGAGCGGGGCGAACCATTTGCCCACGTCCCGCAAGTGCGCGGACACCGCGTCGTTCACGGCGGCGAGTTCCGCGTCGGTCAGGAGCGGTTGCGTCGGGTCGAGCGGGCGGGCGGCAAACAGCGCCGCGAAGTCCGCCGGCGGCTCGAACGCGAGGCAGGAACACAGGTCGGCGAAGTCGATGGGCATGGTCGGGACCTCCTTTTGGGGGAATCATTGGACGTTTTTGTAGGTTTGTGGGGAGTTATTTGCGCGTGCGCGCGACCGTGGATTTTCAGAGCGCGACAACGGATTTCCGGAATGCGGTTGTGGATTTTCGACGCGCGACAACGGATTTTCGGTGCACGACCGTAGATTTTAAGAGCGCGACCGTGGACTTTCGTCACGCGGCCATGAATTTTCATCACGCGGTTGTAGATTTTTAGCGCACTGCCGAGGATTTTCGGTGTGCGACCGTGGATTTCGACGCGCGGTAACGGATTTTGGCGCACCAACTGTGGATTTTCGGCTTTTGCTGGCTCGTGGGCAGCCGCCGCGCGCCGTTGACGCGCTCTGCCGTTTCGCGTGGATTTGTGCAAAACCGCGAACGCGGCGCGAACTTTTGTTTGCCGCACATAGTGTACCACATTTTCCGCCCGCTGTCAAGTGACGGGGATGTAGAATTTTCGATTTAGAACAAGTGTTCGTTTTGTACAGTTTGACGAGCAAACAAGGCGCGAACAAATGCTCGATTCCGGCAAAATCGAATGAATTCGGCAGTCCGACGATGCGCCATTTTGGAACACGTACAAGCGGGCAAAATGCAATTTTGAAAGTTCTCACGCGCGAGCGAGCGAAAAAACCGCCCCAAAGAAAACCAAATGGTATATGGAAGTAGTAGTCGTAGTAGTAGGCTCGGTGGAAATGTGGACAACTTCAAAAAATTAAGCGATGGCACCGTTTTTCGCGTTCGACCAATGTGGATAACCGTGTGGACAACCTTGGGAAAAGTGCCGAGTTTTCCACAAGTTATCCACATGTTGTCCACACAACCTCGCCCCTGTTCCGGTATGACATAAATTTTGACAGAGAAACTTTTTGAAGAGAAAAGTATCACATGGCGGGTTTTGTGCTTATTTTCGAAAAACAAAAAACATGCGTTCTTTTTTGTGCGCCGCATGCTCCGTTTTACGAATTGTTTTACAGCAAGAAAAGAATGTTTGTTCGTCCCTTCGCCACATGAACGCGCGCCTTGCCGGATATGACGTGCGTCGTGTGTGACGGGGGGACGCGAAAGGCGCGACATCGGGGGATTGCGTAAAAACATCGGGCGGACGTGTGTGCGTGTTCTTGCCCGCGGTGCAAAACGAAAAAAGCGCGGCTGTGCGGGGGTAAGGCGCGGAACGGCGGGGTGTCAGACGTGAGTTCGTGGGGTGTCCCATGGGGGTAGAGCGGAAAGGCGGGATATTTGGGGGGGCGAAAAAATGGACGGCACGGGGCAAGGCGAAAAACATAGGGCGGCGCGTGGGGAATTGCTAAAAAACATAGTGCGGCGCAAGTGTGCGCCGCGTAAAGGGGCTCGCGGGAGTTCTTTTATAAATACGGTGGATATAAATACGGTGGACGGATTAGCGTGTGCGTTGGGTTGGGCATGGTAGAGCACAAAAGTGTGTGGGTGGTGCGGGGGAAGGGATGCGGAAAAGTGGTTCGATGCGCGGGACAGGGGGAAAACGAGGTGTCGCGCGACGCGGGCGGGGCAGGGGGGAAAACGGGCGCATCTTGTGGGGCGGAAGTCGCGAAAAATGTCGTTGTGCCGCGAGGGGAGGGGTGAGGGGTTGACAAGCGTCGGAACTTATGGTATACTATTCCCGTATACACAAAATGGGGACAAGTCATACGATTCCCGTAAACGCAAAACGCGGGGCGCGTCGTACGGTTCCCGTAAAGGCAAAGTACGGGGCGAATCATACGGTTCCCGCAAAGGCAAAGTGCGGGGCGAATCATACGGTTCCCGCAAAGGCAAAGTGCGGGGCGCGCCATACGATTCCCGCAAAGGCAAAGTGCGGGGCGCGTCGTACGATTCCCGCAAAGGCAAAACGCGGGGCGCTCCATACGATTCCCGCAAACGCAAAACGCGGGGCGAATCATACGATTCCCGAAAACGCAAAATGTGGGCGCGTCGTACGGCTCCCGCAAAGGCAAAACGCGGGGCGAATCATACGGTTCCCGCAAACGCAAAACGCGGGGCGAAGCATACGGCTCCCGCAAAGGCAAAACGCGGGGCGAATCATACGGTTCCCGCAAAGGCAAAGTATGGGGCGCGTCATACGGTTCCCGAAAACGCAAAATGCGGGGCGCGTCGTACGATTCCCGCAAAGGCAAAGTGCGGGGCGAATCGTACGGTTCCCGTAAAGGCAAAGTGCGGGGCGCGTCGTATGATTCCCGCAAAGGCAAAATGTGGGCGCGTCGTACGGTTCCCGCAAAGGCAAAGTGCGGGGCGAATCGTACGGTTCCCGTAAAGGCAAAGTGCGGGGCGCGTCGTGCGATTCCCGCAAAGGCAAAGTGCGGGGCGAATCATACGGTTTCCGCAAAGGCAAAACGCGGGGCGAATCATACGGCTCTCGCAAACGCAAAATGCGGGGCGCGTCGTACGATTCCCGCAAACGCAAAACGCGGGGCGCGTCGTACGTTCCCACATACAAAAAACACCGCAAACAAAACCCAAAAAGCGGGGGAAATCGTTTTTATATCGAGAAATATCGAGAAATATCGAAAAAACCGAAAAAACCGAAAAAATCGAAAAAATCGAAAAAATCGAAAAAACGGGGGGAATCCGGATGAAAAAATTCCTGCTTTTCGTCACGGCAGCCGGACTGCTTTTCGTGACGTTCGGCTGTGCTGCCCGAAACACGACGGACACCGTATCGACGGACGCCGTTTCCGGTCGGGAACCCCTTTCGTACGACGGCGAACCGCGTCAAACCGTCGCAAGCGGTCAACTCCAACTGTCGTTCGAGGAAATGCTTGCCGCCTCGACGAACATTGTCGTCGCCACCTATACCGGGGAACGCGAAACGCACGGAATCTACGAGGATTTGACGTTCTCGCCGGAGCGGCAGATAAAAGGCACCGGCTTGGAGGCGGAATTTCACGTCCGCAACCCGGATGGAACCGCCGGCGGATACGCGCAAGGGGAAACCTATTGCCTGCTCCTCGAGAAACACGTTTCCGTCTACAACCCGTACGACGTCTATGTGCCTTTGCGGAGCACCCCGCTGAAAGGCGGCGAAGCCGAATCCCTCGAAACGGTTCTGGCGCAAACCGTCGACACCTCGAAAACGGTCGGCAGAGCGTTCATCGAAAGCGACGACCTTTCGGAAATCGTTCGGAATTCGCCCCTTGTCGCCGAGGTGGTTCCGACCGCGTTGACGGGGAGCAACGAAAACAACCGTACCGAGCGCTATGCGTGCGACGTGCGAAGCGTTTGGAAGGGTCGTATCCCCGCGTCCGAGGCGGAAATCCTTTTCACGGCGGGGACCGTCGCGGTCGGCGAGCCGTACATCGTCCTGTTGGCAGACCCCGACGGCGCCGTGTACTACGTTCTTTCCTCGAAGAAGAGCGTATATCCCGCCGAGGCGGAAATCGCGGGGCAAATCGGGCTTCTCGTCGGCGCGCCGTCGAATCCCTGAAGCCGCGGGACGCCTTTCCTACACAAAAAAACGACAAAACCGCGGCGCAAAGCGAGCGCCCTGCCATATCCCCGCGAATCCACGGGACGGCGAACCCGGCGAACCGGTCGCGACGGTCCCACGAAAGGAATGTCCAATCCATGAATCGACCCCTACAAACCGTCGCGCCCGCGGTCAAACCGCGCGTACGGCTGACCGCGTTCCTGCTCGCGCTGTTGCTCGCGTGCGGCGCGTGGACGGTCCGCGCGAAAGCGGACGGCATCGACTATTCCGGTCTGTCCTCGCTGAACCGGTGGCAGTACGTATTCCTCCGGACGGTCATGTCCCTCGCGCTGAAGGACGGCTACGACAACGGCGTCCTGCCGTCCGTCACGGCGGGGCAAGCCGTCTACGAGGGCGGAATCTGCTCCTTCCCGATTTCCATCGTCGCCCAGAACCACTTCTGCATCAAGGCGTATTCCAACTGGGACGGCAAGGTCTACCTGCAAAAGACGAACGAGCTCTACAACAGCTACGCGGACGCGGCGATGCTCAACGACGCGGCGACGATTCGTGCCGACCTTTGGCGCGCCTACGACAGCTGGGAGGAAAGCGTCGCCGACCATTCGAACCTGTTCCACGTCGAAAGCAAGTACGAGCCGGTCCTCGCGGCGGAGAACTACAGGGACGCGGCCTACGCCATTCAGGAATCCGGCTACGCGGGCAACAGCGACGACTACGCGGAAGCCCTCATCGGGCGCATCGAGCAATACGGGCTCGACCAGCTCGACGCGGTCGAAACGGACGAAAACGGGGTGTTCGGGCTGGTCATGGACCGCTCCCGCGTGCAACTGGACGCGGGCGGGACGGCGACCTTGCGCGCGGACGCCTATCCCGCGACCTCCGCGCAACTGAACGTGCAGTGGTCGAGCGACCGACCGGAGGTCGCGACGGTCGACGCGAACGGCAAAGTGACCGCGAACCGGCAGGGCGTCGCCCTCGTCACGGCGGTCTACAACGGCAAGGAGGCGTGTTGCGTGGTCGAAGTGGACGCGAACGCCTACGTTCTCGACCGCTCGGCGACCCGTCAGGTCTACCGTTCGCCGGACCTGTCGTCCGCGTCGCTCGGCAAGCTCGACCCCGGTCAGCCGGTCAAGGTCATTTCCAAAGAGGTCTACACCGGACCGGACGGGACGCCCTTCTACGCCGTTTCCGCGAGCCCCGCGTCCGCCGACGGGCAGCCGGTCAGCGGCTACGTCCGGGTCGACGGGCTCTACACCGGCGGGGAAGTCCGGCTCGCCGTCGGGACCGACCGGACCGTCGTGTACGCCTCGGTGGGCGACGCGCTGACCGTCCCCCTGCACGTCTACGCGGACGAGCTGAAGGACAAGCCGGTCGCGTGGTCGTCGTCGGACCCCGACGTCGCGGAGGTGGATGACGACGGGAACGTCCGCTGTATGGCGGAGGGCGTTTCGGTCATTTCGGCGCGTATCGACGGCAAGCTCGCCCTGACCGTGACGGTGTACGTCGGGTCGAAGGCGCTCAAGACGCTGGTCGCGGTCAGCGCCGTCAACTTGCGGTCCGCCCCGTCGACGAGCGGGTCGGAGGTCCTCGGCGTGGTCGCCGGCGGGCAGGAAGTCAGTTTGGTGAATGATTTAGGCAACGGATGGTACCGGATTTTGGCGATTATCGGCGGGCATATGCTCGAAGGTTACGCGTCGGCGCGGTACTTCCGGGAGCCGTCGGAGCGTCCGGTGCCGCCGACGCCGCAGGACCCCGGCGTGACCTACCAGACCGGGCGCGTGAACGTGGAGGATTCGCTCAACGTGCGCGACGCGGCTTCGACTTCGGGCAAGCTCGTCGCGAAGCTGAAGAACGGCGACCGGGTGGTGATTCTCGAAACCGTCGAAACGCAGGACCGCGCGAACCCGCGTTGGTACCGGATTCGGTTTGCGTACCGCGGCGAAACGCTCATCGGCTACGCTTCCGCCGCCTACATCGTCGTGACCGGGACCGTGACAGAGCCCGCGCCCGACCTGCCGGTTTCGCCGGTCTACACGGTCGACGGAGACTACCTGTCGGACGTCCTGCCGGATACGACGGTGTCGGCGTTCCGGGCGCAGTGCTCGCGGACGGTGAAGGTGTTCCGCAACGGGTCGGAGCTCGGCGCGGACGAGCTGGTCGCGTCGGGCGACGTCGTGCGCGTCTATGACGGCGGAACGCAGTCGGCGTCGTATCGCGTCGTCGTCAAGTCGGATTTGGACGGCGACGGGAAAACGTCGACGCAGGATTATCTGCTGCTCAAGCGTGCGATTTTGGGGACCTACCGGCCCACCGAAACCGCCCGTCGCGCCGCGCTTATCAGCGGTGCGTCCGAGATTTCTTCTACCGATTACCTCCTGCTCAAGCGCGCCATGCTCGGGACTTACCAAATCGGGTGAGTGGTACGAGGGTGCGAAGGAGTACGAGGGGTACCGGGGTACGAGGAGTACGAGGGGTACGAGGGGTACGGCGGGGGTTGTGACAACCCCCGCACCCCCGCAATGCGAAGTGTGCAGGCAATATCTTGCCTGCACACTTCGGTCTTTTTTTGAGCGCGTCGCCATTAACCAACACGTTCTTGTCAAGAAAACCGCTCGCCCCTCGCGAGGTTCCTCTCGGAACCCGCGCCCGTCCCACACATTCGCAAAAAACACCCCGCCTGCCCCATGCGTTGCTCAAACCGCTTCCGCGCGTCGATTTTCTCGCTCCCGCCCGTCCCATGCGTTAACAAAAAACGCGCCCCCCGCGCGTTTGCAAAGAGAACCCCCGCACCCCGCAATGCGAAGTGTGTAGGCAATAACTTGCCTGCACACTTCGGTCTTTTTTTGAACGCGTCGCCGTCACCCCACACACGTTTGCGAACACCCCCCCGCTCGCCCCTCGCGAGGTTCCTCTCGGAACCCGCGCCCGTCCCATTCGTTGCTTAAAACTGCCTGCTTGTCCCGCGCCTTACCACCCTCCGCCCGATTTGTCCCGTACTTTGCACCCCGCCCCGCCCGTGCCGCACGTTGCCCCCCGCCCGCCCCACGCTTTTATAAAAAAACGCTCCCCCGCGTGTTTGCAA
>CANQTR010000031.1 GCA_947626805.1 uncultured Clostridia bacterium | reverse complement strand
CCTTTTTCGTTGGCGGACAGATAGGGATTCGAACCCTAGAACGGGGTTAACCGTTACACGATTTCCAGTCGTGCGCCTTAGACCAACTCGGCCATCTGTCCATATTCTCGCTTCACGCGAACAACGTGCATATTATAGCACAGTT
The DNA here is from genome assembly GCA_947626805.1 of uncultured Clostridia bacterium. Lineage (GTDB taxonomy): Bacteria > Bacillota > Clostridia > Oscillospirales > CAG-382 > Coliplasma. The sequence continues at coordinate 17,285 of CANQTR010000031.1, read as the reverse complement.
TTTTCGGCTTGTCAACTGCTTTTGGCGGATTTTTTTGGAATTTTCCCCGTATACTCTATCGTGCGGTCGTCCATACTCCTATAAAAGGGAAAACGGCGAACGCACCCGCATTCGCCGTCCGTGGTGACCAGTAGGAGAATCGAACTCCTATCTCCGCCGTGAGAGGGCGGCGTCTTAACCGTTTGACTAACCGGCCACGTCGTATTTCTACTATATCACACCCCGACGGGTTTGTCAAGACCTTTTTCGGTTTTTTTGGAGATGATTTTTTGTTTTCGGAGGAGAGTTTTCACCGCCTGACCCGCTGGCTGTTCGGGTTGCTGCTGATTGCGGCCGGGGTCTACCTGTTCTTTCACTACCTGTTCGGGGCGCTGCTGCCGTTCCTGATTGCCTATCTCATCGCGTTCTGCTTGCAGCCGCTGGTGCGGGCGATGGAGAAACGCGCGGGGGTGTCGCGCAAGGCGACGGTGCTGTTCGCAGTCGTGCTGATTGTGGCGCTTTTGGTGCTGGCGTGCGTGCTCGCCGTGCGGAGAATCACGGGGGAACTCGGTTCGCTCGCGGACGCGCTCGGTCGGTTTCTCGACCGCTTGCGGCAGGACCCCGCTTATGCCGACGAAATCGCCGACCGCCTCGCCGCGCGTATCCCGTTCGTCGACGCGAGCGAGGGGATACGCAACTTCCTTGCCGACCTCGACCATCGGCTGACCGACTTGCTTGGGGTGCTCGCGGAACGGCTTTCCGGGTCGGTACTGCCGTTTCTGGCGGGGCTGGCAGCGTTTCTGCCGAACGCGTTGCTGTCGGTGCTGGTCGTACTGCTGTCCGCTTACTACTTCGCCATCGATTTCCGCAAACTGCACGCGTCGTTGCTGGCGCTTTTCCCCGACCGCGTCGCGAAGAATCTGCTGAAGTGCAAGCGGGTGGTCCTCGAAGTCGGCGGAAGTTTCTTTCGGGCTTACGGGCTGATCCTGCTCGTGACCTTTTCCGAACTGTTCGCCGCCTTGCTGTTGCTCGGGTACCGCTACGCGTTCCTGATTGCGCTGGCGACCGCCCTCATCGACATCCTGCCCGTGCTGGGGACCGGGACCGTGCTGCTGCCCTGGGCGGTTTTCCTGCTTTGCACCGGACACGTCGGGGACGGTATCGGACTGCTGGTCGTATATGTGGTCATGACCGTCGTGCGGCAGGTCATCGAGCCGCGCATTGTCGGGAAGTATATCGGTTTGCCGCCGCTGGCATCGCTCGCGTCGATGTACCTCGGATTGCAGCTGCTCGGGTTTTGGGGGCTGTTCCTGTTTCCAATCGGCGCGTTGCTGCTCTGGCGGTTCCTGTCCGCGAGGAAGGGCGAACCGGCGGAAAGCGCCGACGCACAAGCCTCTTGACATTCCCGCCGTCCCGTGGTATACTGAAAAAAACGGGAAAAGGGGCGACGGAATGATGAAAAACGGCAGAAAAACGGCGCGGACGCTGGTCGCGCTATTGCTGAGCGCCGTGCTGGCGGTACTTTGCGGGTGCGGGAACGCGGAGGAGCCGTCGCATACGGACGACGTGCCGCCCGACGCGGAACGGGCGGAACTGCTTTACGCGTCGGTCGAGGTTTTGCCGGAGCGGACGGCGTCCCCGCTGCTGTCCCGTCCGTCGGACTGCCCGCCGGAAATCGGTCCGGCGCTCGGGACCATGCTTTCCTTATATAATACGGAACCGAACCGGCTCTATCACGTCGCTTTCTGCCTGAACGCGGTCGTCGGGCGGGAGGGGCGCGAGGCGGTCGTCGGAAAATTGCAGGACCCCGGCGCATTGCACGCGGACGAATGGGTCGCGCTTTCGGACGTCGCGGCGCCGGGAAGCGGCGGGGACGCCGCCGGGTGGTTCTACTACCTGTTCACGGCGGACGAGGTCCGCGCGCTGGCGAGCGCCGGATTGCAGTGCCGCTTCGTGGGGGACGGGGAAGCGCTTTCGACGGACGAACTGACGCAAGAGCAGGCGATTGAACATATCTGTCAGTACAGCGGCGATTCCTTCCGCGCGGCGCAAACGGAAACGCCGGAATGACGCGACCTTGCGCGGGAACGGCATTGATTCCGGCAAAACGGTATACGAAAGACGCCGCCGACGAACAGGCGTCTTTTTTGGTGCTGTTGACATTGCCAGGCAAATGTGGTAAAATAAAAATACAAATGAACTTTACGGAGGGGAAAAATGAGAGCGCCGTTTCAAATCCTTGCAATCCCCTACAGAATCGTGGACGGCAATCCCCGTTACTGTGTGTTTCACCGCGCGGATGTTGACCAGTGGCAATTCATTTCCGGCGGCGGCGAAGATGACGAAACGCCCCTGCAAGCCGCAAGGCGTGAAATCTTCGAAGAGAGCGGGATTCACGCCGACGGTATCCTGCAACTGAAATCCATGTGCTGTATCCCTACCGATGTTTTTCCGAGAGAATCTTTGCGTCATTGGGCGTCGGACACCTATGTCGTGCCGGAATATGCGTTCGGATTTGCTTGCGGGGAAGCTATAAAACTGTCCTATGAACATACCTCGTGTATTTGGCTGGATTACGACGAGGTCCGCGCGAAACTCCAATGGGATTCGAACAGAACCGCCCTGTATGAACTGCATTGCAGGTTGAAAGCGGGCGAAACGTGAGATTTTTGGGCGCGCCGCTTATTTCGTCCCGATGAAGCGGTTTACCTGCAAAGGAAAAACGAGGGGGCAGACTTCAATAGCAAGTTATGAGGAACACGGACGAATGAATACGCGTATCATTTCAGATATATCGAATTTTATATTTCTATCCGATAAACCGGAAAAGGTCGATGCGATTTTCCTGCCCGGCGGCTCCTATCCCGAACAACCCGAATACGCTGCCGAATTGTACAATCGGGGTTATGCAAAATGGCTTATTCCTTCGGGTGGGGTCAGCGTGAAACAGGATAAATGGCCGGGGGTTCGCTCCAAAGCGGACCGATATAGCGGAGACTATCAATCCGACTGTGCATTCTTTACGGACGTACTTTTGAAAAATGGCGTACCGGCCTCTGCAATTATCGGCGAAAATCAGTCCGGTCACACCCGTGATAACGCCTTTCTTTCGCGAAAGGCCGTCGACAGGGCGGGTATTGCAATAAAAACGGCGATGATTGTCTGTAAAGCGTTTCACGCCCGTAGGTGTCTTATGCTATACCAAATGGCTTTCCCGAACGCGGATATAAAAGTCTGTCCCGTGCATTGCTATAACATCACAAAAGAGAATTGGTATAAAAGCGAAGCGGGAATAGACCGTGTTCTCGGCGAATTGGCTCGGTGCGGGAATCAATTTGTCGGGGATATCAAGCGGTATCTATTGTAAGTACAATGCATATTTCGCGCAAACGCCGGGGAGTTCCGGAAAATCCCTTGTTCCGGCGCATCAGGGCGAAAAAAGCGAAGCGTTTTGGAAACGGCAGTGTTTTCAGGGCGCGGAAAATAGAAACCGGGGTTTGTACGGCATACGGTACAGACCCCGGTTTTCGTTCGGGCGGCGCGGGCGCCGTCGGTTACTCCATACCGATAACGTCGGCGAGCAGTTCGCCGATAGGACGGCGGATACAGAGCGTCGCGCGGTCGTCCCAGTCGGTTTCGTCGTAGTTGACGAGGATCAGCCGCTCCCCCGCGAAGTATTGCAACAGTCCGGCGGCGGGGTAGACCCGCAACGACGTCCCCGCGACGAGCAGCGTGTCCGCCCGGGCAATCGCGTTGACCGCGCCGCGCACCGTGTCGTCGTCGAGCGGTTCCTCGTACAGCACGACGTCCGGCTTGATGATTCCGCCGCAAGTACAGCGCGGCACGTCGGACGACGGGTCGGCGACCGTTTCGACCCCGTACCGCTTGCCGCAACGCATACAGCGGTTCCGCTCGACCGAGCCGTGCAACTCGTAGACCCGTTTGCTGCCCGCCGCCTGGTGCAGTCCGTCGATGTTCTGGGTCACGACCGCGTCCAGACGACCTTCCCGCTCCATTTTTGCGAGCGCGAGGTGGGCGGGATTGGGTTTGGCGTTCGGGGAAAGCAGGTTTTCACGGTAGAACGCGAAGAAATCCGCCGGATACGCGTCGAAAAAGGACCGGCTGAGGATGATTTCGGGCGGAATACGGCTTTCCCGGCGGTAAAGACCGTCGGCGGAACGGAAATCTGGAATGCCGCTTTCGGTAGAAACGCCTGCCCCGCCGAAGAAAACGGTATGGGTCGCGTGGGAGAGGGCGTCGCGCAAGGCGTCGGCCGCGATTTTGCGCTCGGTGATTGGTTTCATGAGGGAACCGCCTTTCTTTTTGCACACTTTTTTCAAGTATAGCATATTTTGAACGGGATTGCAATAAACTGTTCTCGAAAGGAACGGTGTTTTTTGTGAAACGGTTCATTTGTTTGCTATTGCTCGCCGCGTTCGCCCTGTCCGCCGGCGCTTGCGGAACGGACCCGGCCGGGACGTCCGGCGCCTCCGCCGCGCTTTCCCCCGCCCTTGAACTGTTGCGCGGGCAGACGTCGCTCGTACGCTGCACGCCGCGGTATGCCGATTTGGCGTTCAGCCGCGCGGATTTTTGCGACCTGACCGGGGAGGGGACCGAGTACATCGTCGTCAATTCACTCCCGACGGCGGAAAGCGGACTGCTCCTGCTCAACGGCTCGGCGGTCCTCGCCGGGCAGACGATTCCGGCGTCCTCCCTCGATTACCTGAAATTCCTCCCGGCGTCGGGCGGGGAAAACGCCCCCGCGGAGGCGACCTTCACCTTCACCGCCAAAGCGGACGGCTGGGAAAACCGTGAACTGACCTGCACGGTCGCCCTGCTCGACGGCGAGAACTTCCCGCCCGCGGCGGAGAACGCGTCGGCGGAAACCTACGAATCCGTCGCCTGCTTCACCTCGCTGACCGCGCCCGACCCGAACGGGGACGGCGTGACCTACCGCGTGACGGTCTACCCCCGCCACGGCACGCTGACGCTCGACGGCGCGTCCGTCGTCTACACCCCGAACGAGGGCTTCACCGGCAAGGACGACTTTTCCTATGTCGCGTCCGACCGCTACGGCGCGTCCTCCCCGGAAAAAACGGTCACGTTTTCGGTCGAGAAGAACAAGACCGGACTGCACTTCGCCGACATGACCGGCTCCCCGGCGCATAACGCGGCCATTCGGCTTTGCGCGGACGAAGTGATGACCTACCGCACCGGCGCGGACGGCTACCTGTTCGAGCCGGAAAAACCGGTCAGCAAAATCGACTGCCTCGTCATGATGCTTTGCGCGTGTGACCGGGCGGACGGTGTCACGGCGACGGCCGATTGCGAGGCGGCGGACGACGGCGCGCTCACGGCGGGCAAGCGGGGGTTCCTGCAAAAAGGCATCGAATTGGGCGCGGTACATCTTGAGGACGGTCTGTTCCGCCCGGACGACCCGGTCACGGCGGCGGACGCCGCGTTCATGGCGACGGCTTTGCTGGACGTTCCGGCGCTTTCCGCCAAGCAGACCTTCTCGGATTTGGATTCCACACCGGCGTGGGCTTGCGTGGCGCTGGTGTCCGCCGATTCCTCCGGCATTCTGTCCGCCCGCGACGGTCTGCTGGACGCGGACGGCGAACTGACCCGCGAGGACGTGGCGCTGTTGCTGGAGAATATGCGAAAGTATCGGGAGAAGCATTGAATTTTACGGATTCGCGGTCGCGGAACTTTCGACGGAACGGGGGAGGGCTTTCCTTCCCCGTTTTCTTTCGCGGAATGTTTTTCGGAAAAGCCCTTGCAAAACGGAGAGAAACGTGCTATAATCCATATATAATAAGGAAGAAAAACAGGTGAAACCGCCATGTCCGTCAACGAATCCATGCGAAAACTCGGCGAAGTCCGTTCCGTTATCCGCGAAACTTTTGAATACGGCAACCGCCGCGCCGCGGAGATCGGTAGGGAAAACGTCTTCGATTTCAGCCTCGGCAATCCGAGCGTCCCCGCGCCGGCGGAGGTCGGAAACGCCTTGCGCGCCCTGCTGGACGGCGACCCGGTCGCCCTGCACGGCTATACGTCTGCCCAAGGCGCGGAGGCGGCGCGGCGCGCGATCGCCGACGATCTGAACCGCCGTTTCGGCGAAGAAATCGGAATCGGAAAGGACGATTTGTACCTGACTTGCGGCGCGGCGGCGTCGCTGACCGTTTCCCTGCACGCGCTGGTCGAACCGGGCGACGAGGTCGTCGTTATCGCGCCGTTTTTCCCGGAGTACCGGGTCTTCGCGGAGCAGGCGGGCGCGGTCGTTCGGGTGGTTCCCGCCGAAAAAACCGCTTTCCAGATTGATTTTCCCGCCTTGCGCGCGATTTTGAATCCGAAAACCAAGGCAATCATCGTCAATTCCCCCAATAACCCGACCGGCGCCCTGCTGACGCCGCATACCCTGCAAACGCTTTGCTACCTGCTGCGGGAGCGTTCGGCGGCGTACGGACGCCCGATTTATCTGCTTTCGGACGAGCCGTATCGCGAACTGGTCTACGACCCGGACGCGGAAGTCCCGTACCTGACGGCGCTCTACGACCACACGCTGGTCTGCTACTCTTACAGCAAATCGCTCTCCCTGCCCGGCGAACGAATCGGTTATATCGCCGTCTGCAATCGAATGCCGGAGCGGGACGCGGTCTACGCGGCCGTGTGCGGCGCGGGCCGTGCGCTCGGATTCGTTTGCGCGCCGAGCATGATGCAGGCGATGTTGCCGCGCGTGCTGGGGGTCTCCGGGGATTTGGAAACCTATCGCCGGAACCGGGATTTGCTGTACGGGTCGCTTTGCGAAATGGGATTCCGTTGCGTCCGCCCGGACGGCGCGTTCTACCTGTTTGTCGAATCGCCGGAACCGGATGCGAACGCGTTTTGCGCCCGCGCGCGGGAGTACGAATTGCTGCTGGTCCCGTCCGACAGCTTCGGGTGCGAAGGGTACGTTCGGGTGTCCTACTGTGTCTCCACCGAGCAGATTCGCCGTTCCTTGCCCGCGTTCGAACGCCTTGCGGCACGTTATTGGGGTTAAATGCCTAAATATTGACGAATTATGCGTATAAACCGGCATTACAGAAATTTCCGAAAATTTTTGCAAAAAAATCGCGTTACCCCCTTTACAAAACGATTTTTTTGTGTTAAAATAAGTTTACAAAAAAGAAACCAATTCAAAAGGAGAAAAATCACGTTATGAAAAAGACACTTGCACTCGCGCTTGTGCTTGTCATGGTCATTTCCAGCGTATGCGTTCTTTTCGCGTCTGCGGAAGACGTTGCGTCAGTGAATGTCGAATTCAACCAAGATGCAGGCGCGGTGACCGGCAATGGAACCGTCACGCTTTTCAAAGCGGACGCGGACAAAGCCTTGGTCATTGATTCCGGTACCGCGAATCTCCGTTGGGCTTACGTCATTGTCGCCGACAAGGACGGCAAAATCACCGCTCTCGGCGCACAGATTCTTTCTGTCGCGCAGGATGATGCGAATGAGAATGATTTTGAGTTCCATGAAGTGACTGTTCCGGCGGGCGGCTTTGCGGTTGTTTCCCACCATGGCGACAACAGCGAAAAGAATCCGGAACTGCTTCAGTTCATCTATGACCTCGCAAAAGCGGCCGGGCTTTCCGAAGACGGGAAGAACGTTGGCTCCGGCGCGAACAAGCAGAGCGATGTTTCTTCTGCCGGTTGGACCGCTGTCCTTGCCGATGATGAGAAGAGCGTTACCCTGTACAAGGGCGCTGCTCCGAGCACCGAGGAACCCTCCGAAGACACCTCCTCTGCGGAGCCTGTCGAAGTGAAGGAAGAAATCAACGTCGATGGCAAACTGGACGATACCGGCTGGACCAAGGCGACGTGGAAGAAAGTCGACAAGACCAATGGCACGATTCAGATTATGACTTTGGCGAAGGATGAGGACGGCAACGAAATCAAGGATAAGTATGTCGCGGAAATGGGCGATTTCTCGTATGAGTATGCGATTCGTGCAGATGCTGATAACGTCTATGTTGGCGTGAAGATTAATGCTCCGGCACACGACGCGGATGGTACGAAAGACCCGGCGACTGAATTTGATGCGCTCCGTACCTCCGGTTCGGCGTTCCGTATCTATCTTGAAGTGGATCCTGCAACCAAGAAGTTTGACAGACTGATTGACGTTATTGTCATGGATGGTAAGCCGGCTTGCTTCCTTGGCAAGGCATTGACGGAAGCTTATACTGCTGCTATGGTTTCTACCGATAGTGAGTCTGTTTATGAACTGCAACTCAAAAAGGAAGATCTCGGTATTGGCGAAACCTTTAAGATGGCGATTTCCTACAGTGATGATTGCTTCGGCGAAACCAAGGATCAATATAACGTTCTGAACGACCACATCTATACGGGTGGCGACGCGAAGGATGAGCCTTGGAATGCTGATACCCACTACACCGATTACACCGTTGCGGACCTTGTTCTCGGCACCTATACCGAAGAGCAGCCGGAACCGGAGAAGCCGGATCCCTCCAAGGAGCTTGAGGAGGAACTGGCTGGGAAGGTCACCGCTGTCGAGAACCCGGATTTCAAGGTTGACCTCACTTCCGAAGTCACCAAGAACGAAGACGGCAAGTTCATTCTGACTGTCGTTATGAAACTCGTGGACATCAAAGACGGCGTTTCGCTGAACACATTCAACGCGAACCTCCACTATGACCTTGCTAAGATGACCCTGCTGAACGAGCGCATCGGCGATCCCGAAAAGGACCCGGACGGTACTAACTTCGGTAAAGTCGTTGTGGACTGCTGCGGCGGTTACGATAAGGAAGCAGGGTGGAAGACCCTCCCGGATATTAACTGGGATAACCTGACGATTAACCACGATGTGGACGCTCTCACCGCCTCTTTGGATTCTCCCGATGGAATCAAGGTGGTTCCGACGGATACGATTAACATCAAATTGGCGACGGTTTCCACGCGCGGCGACGGTTTGCTGACGAAGGACAATGCTGACAAACTCGAACTTACCTTCACCTTCGAATTGAAGGATGAGCAGTTCGGCGGCGTCTACGTTGATTCTGAAGGCGTTTCCGCTGGTTTCCTGAATGCCGCTGGTCTGACCACCAACTACAAGGGTCAGGGCGATTCCACCGTCGCTGCCTATGCGGCTCCGGCTGAGGAATCCTCCAGCAGTAGCAGCAGCGCGGCTACGTCCTCGACCACGCCGTCCAAGCCGGGCGATGCCGGTATCCTGATCTTCGCGGTCCTTGGGATTGTTGCGATTGCGGGTGCCGTCACGGTCATTAAAGTCAGACGGTAATTGAGGTCTAAAACCAAATGAAAAGGAACGGGAAACCGTTCTGAACAGACAGCCGCAGGGGTTTCCCTGCGGCTGTTTTTTGCGTCGACCCGATACTGCATAGAAGAATATCGAAACGGCGATGCGCGAATGGTTGTTTTGACGGGCAGGAAGTTTTTCCTGCCCGTTTTTACGAATGTTTTTCCGCTTTGCTCGCTATACTTTCATCAGGAAGTTTTTTGCGAGGAGTAGACGTGAAACATGACGGATTTTTTGCATCTGCGCGTTGACGGAACAAAACTGACGGTTGAACGGCTCCCGTCGGGCAACGCGGGTGCGCGGTCGGCGAATCGGCAAAGCGAACTCGCGTGCGCGGTCGCGTTTGACGAGGGGTGGGACGGGCTGTCGCGGACGTTGCTGTTGCGGCACAGCGGCGAAGCGCCGATGGCGATGCAATTGCACCCGTTTCGCGACGGGGACGGGCGGATTTCCGGCTGTCTGCTCCCGCCGCCGTTCGGCAGTGACGGGCGGCCGGTTCTGCTTTCAGTGGAGGGCGCTGGCAAAAACGGAAACGGTTTCACCTGCCGTTTGCGAACAAACGACGTTTGCACCGCGCTGCGACCGGATTTTTGCGGCGAAAATCGGGTCGATTGCTACGAGGGGCCGTTTACGCTGCGAGAAAACGGGGTGTATCCGTTCGCGCACACGTTCGTTCCACAGGATTTGACCGTCGCCGTTCCGGAAATCGACCTGACGGGGGACACGGTCACGCCGGACACACTGCTGGCGGGCGTGACGGCGCACGACGCGGCGGGGAACCGCATCACCGGGACGGCGCGCGGATTGTCTATCGCCTGCGGGGAGCGCCCGCCGAGGGAAACGGGTCTGCTCTGGGTTCGCACGGCGGTTTCACCGGAGCGAATCACGGCGGATTGCGTCACGCCGGAATGGCGGCGGCTGTCTATCGGTCGCGCCGAAGCGGGGACGCGGCTTTTGCGCTGGACGGCGGACGGGTTGGGCGGTCTTTTCGCGTGTGGTCTGCAACGGGAGGGCGGCGGCTGGGGACTGCGGCTGCTGCATGTTTCGCCCGACGGGCGGGTCGAACGTGCGGCGGCGGGGAAGGAGCCGTTTTCGTCGCCGGACGCTTTGCGGGTACTGGATATTTGCGCGGGGGAAAAGTGCTTGTACCTGCTGTTTGTCGCGGGTCGGGCGGTGCGCCTGTATCGGTTCGACTGTGGGAGCGGCGACGGGCAGGTTTGCGGCGAATTGGGCATAGAAGTTCGCGCCGTTCTGTCCGGCGGGGTGGCGGTCGCGAGCGAACCGGGCGCGCCGGAGGAACTGTTGCTGTATACCAATGCGGCGGACGAAAAAGGAGGACCGTCGGATTTTCGGGTGTTTCGCGCGGATTGGCAAGGGCTTTCGCCGGTCTCGGAGGGCTTTTTTGTCGGCGGCGGGGACGGCGGTCTTGCAATCGCGCGGCGGGGAACGGCGTATGCCGGCGTCCTCGCGGCGGACGGGTCGGCGGTCACGTTCGATTTGCAATCGGAAACCTTCGGCGTCTGGCGACCGGGCGGCGCGAGCGCGTTACGGGTCGAGGGTGCGGTCGACGGGTTTGTCTGCCTGCGCGACCCGTTGGGGTTGCGGATTTACGATTCGCGCGCGGCGGAGTGCGCGCGAGTGGTGCTGCGTAGCGCGGGGCGGCGGCTTTGCGCGTGGACGGCGGGGGAGGACGTCTTTCTTGTCGGCGCGGCGCACGGCGCGCTGTCCTGTGCGTCGTTGCCCCGCGGGCGCGGGGAAAGCGCGGTGTATCTGTCGTTGGGCGACGCGGTTGACGGCGAATCCGTCGGCGGGGCGCGACTTCCGCTTTTTCACGCCGGAAAGCAGTCGATTTTCGCCGAGGTTTCCGGCGCGTTCTGCACCGACGGCAACGCGTGGCGTCCGGTCGGCGTGTACCGTCATGACGGGACCCTTTGGAAACGCGTTTTGCTCGGTTAAATGGTCCGATTAAAAAGAAAACGTGGCGCGCCAAACGAACGCGTCACTGTTTTTCGCGCAAGGCATGGTTAAAAACGGGGACAAAAAAGTCCCGCGGCGGGACGGAAATCCGTTTTGCCGCGGGAAAAAGTTTTTTGCGAAACGCGTGACGGACGATTACAGCGCAAGGGCGTTCTTCTTCCACTTGCCGCGAAAGTAGAACCAGCAACCGAGCGTACAGGAGACCGCCCAGCCGACCGGCCACGCCGCCCAGATGCCCGCGCCCGTTTCCGACAGGACATACAGCGGCAGAATCATGGCGAGCACGACCCGTAGAATCAGGTCGGTAAACGTGGTCGCCGTGAAGCAACCGGTCGCGCCCGCGCCGCGAAACAGACCGTCAAGCACCAATTTGACCGCAACAATCGCATAGAACGGCGAAACAATGCGAAGGAAGGACTTCCCGACGCGGAGCGCATGCGCGCCGCTGCCGTTTTCCAGGAACAGCCCAATCAGCGGGCCGCCGAACGCGAGGTAGAGGAACGTGAAAGCGGCGGCGAATCCGAGGGCGATTCCAACCGCCGCGCGGCAACCGGCTTTGACGCGGTCCTGCTTGCCCGCCCCGATGTTCTGCCCGGTGAAGTTGGATACGCCGTTCGCGACCGTGGACAGGCAGTTGATGGTCAGGGTGTTGAGTTTGACGGCGGCGCCGTAGCCCGCCATCATCGCTTGCGAGAAAGCGGCTTGCGAAAAGTCCGCCGCCTGCGTGAGGGTTTCGGGGGGAATGTAGCCGTTGACGGCTTTCTGAATGAACAGGTTGCCGACGGAGACAAAACTCTGCTGCAGGGTTCCGGGGATCGCGACGGAAACGATGCGGCGGAAGAGCGGGAAGGAGAACAGAGCCCCTTTTTCGCCGCCGAGCCGGTGCAGACGGCGAAAGAGCGCGGCGAGCGCGAGGACGCAACTGACCGTTTGGCAGAGCACCGTCGCCCACGCGACGCCCGGCACGCCCCACCGGAAAGCGGCGACGAACAGCACGTCCATGCCGATGTTCGCGACGGACGAACCGGCGAGGAACAGGAACGGCGTGCGGGAATCGCCGAGGGCGGAAAAGACGCCGGTGGCGATGTTGTAGAAGAATTGCGGGAGCAGTCCGACCGTGTAGACGTCGAGGTAGGCGAGCGCGTCCGGCAGAACGTTTTCCGGCGTGTCGATTGCCTGCAACAGGCGTTTTCCGGCGAGCAGACCGCCGACCGTCAGCAGTCCGCATAGGACGGCGGTGAAAACGAAGGTCGTGTGGACCGCCGTTTTGAGGTCCTTTTTCCGCCCCGCGCCGAACAGTTGGGAGGCGACGACGGAACAGCCGATGTTGCACCCGAACGCGAAGGCGAGGTAAATCAGCGTGACCTCGAACGAATCGCTGACGGCGGCGAGCGCTTGCTCGTCAATCAGTTTGCCGGCGACGAGGCTGTCGACGATACTGTAAAGCTGCTGCAGGAGCATACTGCCGAACAGCGGGAGGGTGAAGCGGAAGAGGACGCGGGCGGGCTTGCCCGCGGTCAGGTCGTGATTCATGACGCGCTCCTTTGGGAAGTTTCCGTAACAGTTTAGCACATTTGGGGGAAACTGTCAATTCCTTCCGACTTTATTTTTATTTTTTTATTTTTTCCGCAAGGCGATTGACAAGGGGCAAAAAATGGGGTAAGATAAGGGTAGTATGATGGGGATAGGTGGCTTGTGTATGAAAAAGCGGAAAAAGGTGTCGGACGCTCGGTTGCGTAGGCGCAAAGCCGCCGCACACGCGGCGTTTCGGGTGCTGATGGCGTTGGCGGGGTCGCTGGTCTACGCGGTCGGAATGGGGTTCTTTCTGGAGCCGAACCGGCTGTCCGCGGGCGGGGTCGCCGGTATTGCGCTGTTGCTCAGTCAGGTGTTGCCGCTCGGCACCGGTATTTTGATTTTGGTTTTGAACATTCCGCTGATGGTGATTGGAATGTGGAAATTCGGCGCGCGGTTCCTCGGACTGACGATTGGAATGCTGGTCATTTCTTCGCCGCTCATGGACCTGTTCGCATCCTGGGGTCCGTTGACGGAACAGCCGCTCCTGGCCGCGCTCGCCGGCGGGGCGCTCATGGGCGCCGGAATGGGGTTGCTCTACCGCGCCGGGGCGTCGTCCGGGGGAATGGACATCGTTACGAAACTGCTGCACGCCCGTTTCCCCTACATCAAGACCGGGATGCTGCACCTCTTGCTGGACGCGGTCATCATCACCGTGACAGCCGTGGTATTCGGAAACGTGGACATCGCGCTGTACGCGGCGATTGGGATTCTGGTTTCGACCTATTTGATGAACATCGTGCTTTACGGTTCGGACGAGGCGAGAATGGTGTATATCGTCGGGGATAAGCCGGACGAACTCGCCTCCCTGCTGATGAGGAAGCAGAACCGGGGCGTGACCTTCCTGCAGGGGTACGGGGCGTACAGCGGGAAGGAGAAGCGGGTGCTGCTGTGCGTGATGCGTCCGAAGGACCTGCCTTACGCAAGGGAGCTCGTCGCCTCCTGTGACCCGAACGCGTTCATGATTGTCGCGGGCGCGTCCGCCGTGTTCGGGGAGGGGTTCAAGTCCTATCGGGCGGAGGATTTGTGATGCCGTTTCCGCTCTCCGACCTGCTTTCGCTCCCGTCCCTGCCGGAAACGTTGCGGGAGGCGGGTCTGCCGGTCTACCTTTACGGCATCGGGGACGGGGCGGACAAGACGCTTTCCTACCTCGACCGGCTGGGGATTCGTCCGAGCGGGGTATTCGCGTCGGACGGGTTCGTTCGGGACGGGCTGACGTTTCGGGGGTTCCCGGTCGGGACGCTTGCGGATATTGAGCGGCGGGAGGGGCGCGTCGCCGTCCTGCTCTGCTTCGGGGTAGAGGGGACGGAGGCGGTTTCGTTGCTTCGCCCGCTTGCGGAACGGCATTTGTTGCGCGCCGCGCCGTTTCCGGTGTACGGGGACGGCATATTCGACCGCGAAAAATTGCGCGAACGGTTCGAGGACGCGGAAAGGGTGTACGGCTGGCTGTCGGACGACCTGTCCCGCGCGCTGTTTCTCGACGTGCTGGCGTTTCAGATGACCGGCGACCCGGCACGCCTGCTCGCGCACACGGGACCCTCCTGTGAGACCCCGCCGGACGGGTATTTTGCGCACGGGAAACTGCACCTCGACGTCGGCGCCTACGACGGGCAGACGGCGCGGGACTACCTCACGGTCAATCCGCGCTGCGCGGGGGTCTGGGCGTTCGAGCCGAACCCGGAGGTCTTTCGGCGTTTGCGGGACGGGACGGACCCGTCGCGAGTGCGCTGTTTCCCTCTCGCCTGCGGCGAAACGGACGGGGACGCGTCGCTTGTCCCGCACGGGCGCGGGTCGCGTCTGCAGGCGGACGGGGTGCCGGTTTCGGTCTGCAGGCTGGACACGGTATGCGGCTACCCGACGGTCAACGCGCCGGACGGCGCGCCGGTCGGGAGCATACGCGTCGACGCGGAGGGCATGGACGCGGCGGTTCTGCGCGGGGGCGCGAACCTGCTGACCGCCTGCCGCCCGGCGGTTTGCGTTTCGGCGTACCACCGCGCGGAGGACCTGCTCGACCTGCCGTTCCTGCTCAAGCGGTTCTGCTACCGAAGCGAACTGTATTTCCGCAAGCGCCCCTGCGTTCCCGCGTGGGACACGTCGTTCGTGCTTTGCCCGACAATGCTTTGAAAGGAATTTTTGCTATGAAACAACTTTCCGTACCGCGTCCGGAGTACCCGCGTCCGCAATTCCGCCGGGAGCGCTGGCAGAACCTCAACGGGGTCTGGGCGTTTGCAATCGACCAGGGGAAAAGCGGCGAAAGCCGCGGTCTGCACCGCCCGGACGCCCGTTACGGCGGGCAAATCACGGTGCCGTTCTGCCCGGAAAGCAGGCTGTCCGGGGTTGAACATACGGATTTCCTCAACGCGGTCTGGTACAAGCGGACGGTCGAAGTGGGGGCGGACGACCTGACGGGGCGGGCGTTCCTGCATTTCGGCGCGGTCGACCACACCTGCACGGTCTACCTGAACGGAAAGCGGGTCGGCACGCACGTCGGAGGGTATGTTTCGTTCTGCTTTGAGGTCACGGATTTCCTGCGGGTCGGGGAGAACGACCTGACGGTCTGCGCGGCGGACGACGTGCGGGACCCGATGGTGCCGCGCGGCAAGCAGAGCGAGGAGTACGCTTCCCACGGCTGTGATTATACCCGCACGACCGGCATTTGGCAGACGGTTTGGCTGGAATACACGCCGAAGGCGTACCTCGTTTCCGTGCGGCAGTACCCGGACGCGCGAGGCGGGTCGCTGACGCTGTGCGGAACGGTGCGCGGTCGGGGGTCGGTCGAGGCGGTCGCGTCCTACGCGGGGCGCGAGGTCGGGCGGGCGAAGTCGGAGGACGTCTGCGGGGCGTTCACCGTGTCGATTCCGCTGTCGGAAACGCACCTGTGGGAGGTCGGTGCGGGTCGGTTGTACGACTTGCGGTTGACCTTCGGCGAGGACGTCGTCGAGAGTTATTTCGCCTTGCGGAGCGTCGGGTTCGACGCGGACGGGCGGTTTTTGCTCAACGGGAAACCGGTATTTCAGCGGCTGGTGCTGGACCAGGGATTCTACCCGGACGGGGTGTATACGGCGCCGACGGACGCGGACCTTTTGCGGGATGTACGGCTTGCCAAGGCACTCGGTTTCAACGGCGCGCGGCTGCACCAGAAGGTGTTCGAGGAGCGTTTCCTCTATCATTGCGACCGCGAGGGGTACCTCGTCTGGGGCGAATACGCGAGTTGGGGGTTGGACCACACCCGACCGGAGGGCGTTTACGGGTTCCTGCCGGAATGGATCGCCGAACTGGAGCGGGACTGCAATCACCCGGCAATCGTCGGCTGGTGTCCGTTCAACGAAACGTGGAACCGGGACGGGCGGAAACAGTACGACCCGCTCCTCTCGCTGGTCTACCGCGTGACCCGCGCCGTCGACCCGACGCGCCCGTGTATCGACACGAGCGGGAATTTCCACGTCGAAACCGACGTGTTCGACCTGCACGACTACGGGCAGGACCCGTCCGCCCTGCGAGAACGCTATGCCCCGTTCGCGTCCGGCGGGGAATTGGCGGACGGTTTCCGCGACCGGCAGACCTACGGCGGACAGCCGGTGTTCCTCAGCGAATACGGCGGTATCCGCTGGTCGGAGGGGAATCCGACGGACGGCTGGGGCTACGGCGACACGCCGAAAACCAAGCGGGAGTTCCTCGAACGCCTGCGGGGGCTGACCGACGCATTGCTCGACAATCCGCGTCTGTTCGGTTTCTGCTATACGCAATTGACCGATATCGAGCAGGAGCAGAACGGTCTTTACACCGACCGTCGGGAGCCGAAACTGGACGTCGACGCCGTCCGTGCGATTTTTTTGCGCAAAGCGGCGTGCGAGGAGGCATAATAGGAACGGAATGCGAAAGAAAATCACGCTTGCAACGGCTTTTTGCGCCGTCGCGTCGCCGCTCGTCGCCGTTGCGATCCTGTGTCTGGTCGAACCGGAACTGTCCGAAGCGATTTTGGGCGGACTGATCGTCGGGTGCATCGTCGGCAGCGTGTTCGGCGTCGTTTCGCTGGTTTGCAACAAAAAGAGCAGCAGGCTTGCGGGGGTGCTGTCTGTCGTTCCGCTGTGCGTTTCCGCACTGTTTCTGGCGCTGTTTTTAGCGCACGTCCTGTACGGATAGCCGCAAAAGACCCGACCGGAGGGGAGAGGTCCCCGTTCGGTCGGGTTTTTCGTTTCCGTACGTTCCGCGGGAAAATCGCCGCTTTTTTTGCGGAAAACGGTTGATTTTTCGCAAGGGATTCGGTATAATAAAGAGAGGGCTCAGAGGGACATTAGCTCGGACACCGTGACGAACTCGTACCCCTGTTCGCGCAAGGCGGGAATGAGGATTTCCAGCGCCTTCGCCGTCGGGCTTTTGCCGACGACGTAATCGTGGAACAGCACGACGTCCCCGCCCTTGACGTTGTTGAGGACCGTGTTCAC
>CANQTR010000030.1 GCA_947626805.1 uncultured Clostridia bacterium | reverse complement strand
TCAAACAGCCCGAATAGACCGCACACGATTGGGAAGGAAGGGTGAGAAACGGTGTTATTCTTACGGTCCTTATGGAAAAGCAAATACTACTTCCTCGCGGCGACGGCGATTCTGGTCGTGACGACGCAACTCTGGGAAGAACAGCGAATCCTTACCGAACCGGGGGTGAACAACTTCTTTCAGTCGTGCGAACTGCTCGTGCCGTTCCTCGTTCTGCTCCCGGTGTCGTTCCTGCTGTACGACAATTACGAAATCGAATTGGGGTTAATCAACGGGGTCTCGACGTTGAAATTGGCGCTCTGCAAGTTCTTTTCGACCGTTGTCGCGACGCTGGTCCCGCTGGTCGCGTGCTGTTTGCTCGTGCGGGAGAAGTACTACTGGTGCAACCCGCTGAACGTTCGGATTCCGCTGGAGGTGCCGGAACACTTTCAGCTCTATCTGGCGCTGTCCGCCGTCGTGACGACGCTGTTCTTCGCGTCGCTGTTCCTGCTGTTGCGGGTGGTTTTGCGGAACTGCTATGCGCCGGTGGGGCTGGGAATCCTCGCGTTTTCGCTGTTTCAGCCCCGTATGCAGGACGTTTGCGACCTTTCCCTGCCGTTTTCGCAAGCCCTGTTCGACCCGTTCGTCACGCGCTACCTCATCGGCGACGCGGTGGCGAACGCGGGCTTTACCGTGGAGGCGACCGGGCAGGTCGTGGACCCGTTCCCGCATTTGTGGACGTATAACCGCCTGCTGTTCTTCGGTTTGGCGGTCGTGCTCCTCGCCGTGACCTGTATCCTGCTTCGGCGCGAAAACTTACACGAATCGTTCGGAGATTGAAAGGAGAACGCCCTATGAACATTGAAATTACCAACCTGACGAAAATCTACCCGCGCGGGAAGAAAAAGGCGCTCGACGGCGTCCATATCACGATTGGTTCCGGCATTTTCGGACTCATCGGTCGAAACGGCGCGGGAAAAACCACGCTCATGCGGATTTTAGCGACCATTATGAAGCCCACCGACGGGAAAATCACCTTCGACGGGAAGGATTTGCAGGAACACAAGGAGGAATTCCGTTCCTCGCTCGGCTACCTGCCGCAAAGCACGAAACTC
Organism: uncultured Clostridia bacterium; assembly: GCA_947626805.1. GTDB lineage: Bacteria > Bacillota > Clostridia > Oscillospirales > CAG-382 > Coliplasma. The sequence goes on along the minus strand of CANQTR010000030.1, from coordinate 16,694 downwards.
ATGCCGCGCCTGAACATCGTGGAGTTTCTGGACTACGTCTGCATCCTTCGCAAGATGAAAGACAAGAAGGAACGCAAGGAAATCATCGCGAACGCGATTGAAACGGTCGGGCTTGTCGGCGAGGAAAAGAAACTGTTGCGTAGCTATTCCGGCGGGATGTTGCGCCGTGCCGGGATCGCGCAAGCGCTGATTGGCAACCCGAAAGTACTTATCATCGACGAGCCGACGACCGGGCTTGACCCGGAGGAACGGCTGTACTTCCTGAACCTGCTTTCCCGTATCGCGGCGGAGCGGACAATCGTCTTTTCGACGCACATCACGGCGGACATCGAGCACCTGTGCAACAACATTTGCGTGCTGGAGCAGGGGAAAGTCGAGTACCTCGGCGATAAGACGTCGTTCGTGTCGCGGATCGACGGGAAACTGTTCGAACTGACCGGCACGCCGGAGCAGGAGGCGCTGTTGCGGCAGAATTCCATCGTCACGTCGGTCGCGTATGTGGACGGGAAGCCGCAAGTGCGGTACGTCGCACCCGCGCCGGTCGTGGAGGGTTCGCAACCCGTTTCCCCGACGCTGGAGGACGCGTACATCTACGCCCTCGGCGGCGTGAAACGGTAAAAGGAGGTGGACGGTATGTTCCGAACCATCTACAAAAATACATGGAAAACCCTGTTCCGCTCGGTGACGTTCTGGCTCGCCGTGCTGGTCCTGCTGGGGATTTCCGTGTTCTATGTTTCCATGCAAGTGTCCTTTTACTGGGAATCCGCCGAAAACGTTCAGCGGTTCGATCCGGAGTACGTCCCCGAAGTCCTTCCGGAAAGTCTCGTGCAGGAGGTCGACAATGTCGTCAGCGGCGGCTTTCTGGTGTATCAAATCGCCGTTTTCGCAATCATCGCGACGGTGCTGGTGCTGAACCGGGACTACGGCGACCAATTTTTCGAGATTGAAAAAGCCGCCGGGGTGTCGCCGTTCCGCTACACCGCCGGGCGGCTGGCGGCGCTTTTGACCGTTTCGGCGGTCGCGCTGGAGGTCTTTTCGTTCGCGACCCTGCACGCGCTTCTCATCGGCAAGGGCGGCGTCGCGGGGCAGAACGCCTTGCAGACGATGGGAGCGACCTTCCCGCGCCTGACGTGCGGCGTGCTGTTCAAGGGGGTTCCGTACCTGTGCTTCTATATCGGGCTGGTCTACCTGTTCGGCACGCTGTTCCGCAACGGGCTCGTCGGCGGCGCGGCGGGGTTTGCGAACGCAATTTTCTACTACGTGACCTATATGTTGTATCGGTATGACGACGGCTGGTTCACCTACTTTCAATACTTTTGTCCGTCGCCGAATGTTTTGCGCTTCTATGTGGGCTACTTCGGGACGGCGAATGGGGAGCGTATCTTCGCGATGTACGGCGTTACGACGGGCGGCATGGTGTTTTGCGTCGCCTTCCTCGTCGGGGTCGCGCTGGCGTGCGCGGCGGTGTCCTATTGGCGCACCCGCCGCCGCGAGGCATGAAGCCCGGGGGGCGAGGGGGGTGTGCTGTACCGGACGAGTTGTAAGAACAGTTGGAAAACCCTTGTGCGGTCGTGGTCGTTCTGGCTTGCGCTTGCCGTGTTCGCCGGACTGCTGGCGCGGGAGGGGCTGAAGGACTATGTGACCTTCGCGCCGGGGTACGAGCCGACCGCGCTGTCCTACGAGCGGTATGTGCAGGGCATCGCGCACCGCATGGCGAACGAACTGCTGCTCGCGCTTCCGTTCCTCGCCGTCACGGTCACGGCGCTGCTGCTGGGGCGGGACTACGGCGACGGTTTCTACGAAATCGAGAAGGCGGCGAACGTGAGCCCGTTGCGGTACCTGCTCGGTCGGTTGACCGTCGCGACGGCCGTGACGGTTGCGGCGCAATGGGTTTGCAGCGTCGCGGCGGTGCTGGTGTATGCCTTTCGGTGGGGCGGCGTGCGTGGGCTTTCGGGGGGAAGGCTCCTGACGGATTGCGCTTTACGGCTTTTGCGCGTGGACGTCTGCGCCGCCCTGCCGCTTGTGCTGCTGTGCGTCGCGGGGACGTATCTGCTCGGCACGCTGTTACACAGCGGGGTCGCCGCGTCCGTGGGGATGCTTGCGCTGGCGCTGGGGAACGACGTTTTCACGCTGTTGTACCAGTACCGGGCGTTCGGGGCGTACTTCGACCGGTTCAGTCCGGCGCCCCGCGTGCTGTTGCGGTACGTCGTGTATGTCGGCACGGCGGACGCGGAGTTGCAGCGCATGGGCGCGACGTTCGGCGACGCGGCGTTCTGTGTTGCGTGGCTGGTCGGGTTGGCCGTTCTTTGCGCGGTCGCGGGATATTGGAAGATTCGAAGGAGAACGATTTGATTTTAGGAAAAAGGGGGGATTTGCGGTGAAATCGTACAAACGCATTCTTGCCGTGATTCTGCTCCTTGCCATCGCGTTGACGGGGGTCGCCGCGTGCGGCAAGGAGGAAGAGACCGCGCCGCAAGGCGAAGTCGGCGACCTGTCCGGGGAACAGCATTTCAACATCGGAGATATTCTGGGTGACGGCGCGACGGGGGATTCTTCCGGTTCGGCATCTTCGGAGACCGTTTCGACAGAGCCGCCGCAAGGGGGTACGTCCGACCCGTCGCAAAGCGACGGGGAGTTCGTCGTGGGCGAGAAGAAATACACCTTCCAGGGCAACGATTTGCTGTTGCTTTCGGTAGAGAACAAGACCGGGAGCGCCTACGACGTGACGGTCAACGGCAAATACCTCGACGCGAGCGGAAACGTCATCAAAGCGGAATCCCAGACCTACGTCGGCTTCCCGGCGGGGTGGCAGAACTACTTCATCTTCCGTCCGAAGGCGACCTTTGACGGATTTGACTACGATTTGTCCGCCAAGCCTTGCGACCTGTCGGACAAGGTCCATTTCCCCGACGGCGAACCGCTGACTCCGTATGTGAGCCTGACCTATTCTAAGCAACTGCATTGGCAGTACGGCGGACCGTTTAACGGCGGTATGCGCGATTTGGTATTCGATTTTACGTTGACGAACCGGCACACGAAATACACGATTGCCACGGAGTTCCATGTGCTCGTGCTGGACGCAAACGGGGAAATTTACGCGACGGATTATGAGTACGGGGAAAATGCGGGGATGACCGATTTTGCTTCCGGCACGTTGGCTGACCCGACCGGCGGCATTCACGAGGGAAAAGCCACGGTGGTCCTTCGTTCTCAGACGAAGGACCGGGACGAGACAATTCCCGCCGAAATCCAGGGGCATATCACGGTGATTTTCGCCGTCACGGAAGTCGTGCACGACGCCAGGCACCAGTATGTGCCCGGAAGTTGACCGTCGCCGCCGAAAGCGCCTTGCAAGCTGTTAAAACGTACAAATCCGAACCCTTTCCTTGCGGGAGGGGTTCGGATTTGCTGTTCCGTTCGGCAATTTTTTCACGCCCGACCGATTCCGGGACCTCCTAAAAAAGCGCTTGCCGGGGAAAGCCAATCAATTCTTTTCGAATTTCAAATCTGCCAGAATGACCGGCGTTTCCTCTTCGTCTTTTTTATCCTTCCACCAAACGATAAAACGAACGGTCGCCGAAACCGGATGATATCCTTTTGTTTGCAGGTCGTTTAGCTTTTCGGCGTACGACTTTGAAAATTTTGCAATCTTGACGGTTTTCCCGTTTCCCTTCCCGGATAAATAGGGAGGGTCCAAAAGCAGCGAATCGCCGCTTTGCAAGGGCAGGATGTCGCTTTTATGGTATTTAAAATAATCCAGCACGACATTGCTGTGCGTCGTCTGTAAAATCAACTCTTTGGGTTCGTCATAGGGCGTATCGTCGGATACTTCTTCAACGCCGTCCGCTTCGCAATTGTCCAAAACGGCAGTGTTGCAGTGAACATACAGGGAGTTGATTGCCCTTGTCAGACCAACGTAAATCAGGCGTTTTTCTTCGTCGTTGCCCGCGCGACAATTCTCAAGCAAAAGATACACCGTTTCAAATTCACGCCCTTTTGCCTTGTGAATTGTGGAAACGAATACCGTTTCTTTTTCGTAGGCATAAAAATCCTCGTATTTCGATTCGTCGATGAACGATTTGAAATCGCTGTAATACTTGCCGGGATTGGTACTTTCAAAATCGTCCATCAATTGCAGGCAGTTCTTGAGACATGCGCTTCGGGCAAATTTGCAGCGCAATTTTTTCTTCGCTTCTTCCCATAATTCGTCGGAAATCACGGGCGTATCCGGTCCGGGGTTCGTCACGTCTAAAACGAACCGAAGTTCCGCAAGATTGCGTAAAGGAAAACTGTCCATAGACTGTATCAGTTTTGCCCGAACGTTGTTTTTCAGAAGTAATCCCGTAATTTTCAACGCTTCGTCGTTGGTGCCCGTAAGAACGGCGACACGACCTTCCCGCGGCTTCGTTTCAAGCAGCTGACGAACAAGCGGAATGCTTATATCGGAACACGTATAGCGGAAAATCACGGTCTTTTTTGCCTCCTCGTTGACAGGAACGAGGGGTTTCGACTTCATGCGTTGCTCGATTTTTTCCGCAAATCGGTTCGCAAGGTTCACAATCGGGGCGCTGCTTCTGAAATTCTCGGTCATCTCATATTTGACGGCGTTCCGTTCCGCAACCAGCGCGCGCATGTATTTTGCGCTTGAACTGCGGAATTCAAATATATTCTGGTCGTCATCCCCCACGGCAATCATACGCATATCTTCATTTTTGTTCATCAAAGCGCATATCAGACGATATTCATTCTCGTCCATATCCTGCGCTTCGTCGATGACGAGAACGCTTTTTGCGATTCTTTCCGGCTCCACTTCTCCGTTTTCAATCATTTCGGCGGCGCTTTTCACGACGTCTTTCGCTTCGTCAAGATTTCCGACTTTTCCCAGCAAATCGAAACAATAGGAATGAAATGTTTTGATTTCGATGAAATTGGCTGCCTTTCCAATCAATGCGGCAAGGCGTTTTTTGAATTCGGTTGCCGCCGCACGCGAAAACGTGAGCATGAGCAATTGTTCGCTTTTTACGCTCTCCAACAGGAGCAGAGAAGCCAGTTTGTGAACAAGCACCCGCGTTTTGCCGCTGCCGGGTCCTGCCGCAACAACGATGTATTTTGATTCGGAATCTTTGACAACAGCCGACTGCGTTTCCGACAATTCGTCCAATATTTGCTTGTATTTCCGGGGGGTGACGTTTCGTTCGATTTCTTTTGCGCGGTCGCCTTTGAAGTACTTTGCGATGAATTTTTGGAAATCCATTCGGAAATAATCCTGCACAAATGCAAGCGCCGCGGCATAGTCGCGCACCATCAGGTTTGCGTATTCGCCGACGATGTGAATCTGACGAATTTTCATTTTATAAAACTCGTCAAGCAATTTATAATCCTCGACTTTATAACGCTCTTTGCTATCCTTGATTCGGCGAATCTCCATTTTGTTATAAAGCACCAGAAAACCGCCTTCGATTTTCAAAGCGCCGATTTTGGAAAGATAGAGCAACGCGTCTTCGACATCCGCCGACGTTGTTTGCCGGGTGTCGATATCCATTCGGGGGGTAGACCGATACGCGTTGAGCAATCCGACTAACGAGAACTCGACCGGTTTTTTCTCGTCGCGAAGTTTAGAGGAACTTGCTTGGTCGAACAGCGTTTCCAAAATGAATTCGCAAAGCGCTATGCGGCAATCGAGCTTTTTTTGCAGGGCGGACCAATCCGTCACGGGAACAATCGTCACGGATTGGGTCGATTCATCCTGCTCCTTCCGAATATAGTTCTTTATGGTCAAAAAATACAGAAGCGTCCGAAGTTTCTTTACGGTAGAGAACGAAAGTCCCTCTTTCAACGCACTGTCGTTGATTTCCTTCAACGAATACTTGCATCGTTCTTCGGTGAGATACCGCTTGAAGAAAAACCGTTCCAATTTTGCAAACTGTTCCAGGACCTGCTTGGATTTATTTTCCGTATCGGAACTGTAAATATAGGCGGACATATCTTTCGCGTCGGCAAGCAGGTTTTCCTGCTGCATAAGACTGATGGAGTGAATCACCTCGTCCGTGGTCAAACCCAACGTGTCGGCGAGATAGTCCACGCGGCTTTCCGCGTCGTCATTCCCCGCTTGCGCGATGCTTCGGCTTGAAATCAGCGATTTGATGATACGTTTTGCGACCGTTTTTTTCGACTCGTCGGAGAACAATGCGGATTGGTCGATACGGCAGGACGCTTCGCCCATATCTTTTGCCAGAATGCCGGTAGCGTACACCTTCGGCACATTCTGCCCGCGCTCTACGTAGCCGGCATTCTCCAGCGTCGAAATCGCCGTTTTCACGCGTGTCTCCATATCGTAAACCGCGTCGTCCCATCCGGCTTGCCTTGCAATTTCCAGCGGAGAGCAGCAGACGGTCGGACGGTCCCTTGTCAAATCCTTAATCGCTTTCCACATTTGCTGAATTTCGCCGATGCTCAATTTGGATTGGTTGAGCAGCATAAAATGCTTATTCAGGTCTTCGTTGTTGAATAAAACGTAACATTCCGCCTGCAGATTCGGATCTCGCCCGGCGCGTCCCGCTTCCTGTATATAATTTTCCAGAGAATCGGATATATCATAATGCACCACGAGCCGAACGTCCTTTTTATCAACGCCCATGCCGAACGCGGACGTAGCGACAATGACCTGTATCGTATTGTCGATAAAATCCTCCTGGTTTTTGATTTTGTCTTCCGATTCCATTTTTCCGTTATACGGACGTGCGGGGAAACCGTCGGAGGTCAGTTTTTCGGCAAGCTGAATCGTGCTCTTGGTTCTGGAAACGTAAACGATGGTAGGGCAATTCTTTTTGGCAATCAACTCTCGCAGGGTGTTGTATTTTTCTTTTTCGTCTTCCTGAAAAAGAACGACGTAGCGCAGATTTTCCCTTGCGGCGGAGGAAGCGAAAATCGCAAGGTCAAGATTCAGTTTCTTCCGAAAATACGTGCAGATATCGCTGATGACTTTTTGCTTTGCGGTCGCTGTGAAACAGGAAACGGGAATCGCTTTTTGACTCGCACACTTTTTCTCCTGCAGTCTGCGAATGAAGTCGCCGATATACAGGTAATCCACTCTGAAATCCTGTCCCCACGCGGAAAAGCAGTGCGCTTCGTCAATCACAAAACGCACGATATTCCGGGAAACGAGCAGTTTCTCAATGGATTTGGAACGGAGTTGCTCCGGTGAAATGTAGAGAATCGTTGCAGAACCGTTTGCGACTCTTTCGTAGGCATTCGCGCGTTCAATCGGGTCGAGCATACCGTTGATGGTTACCGCGGAAGTAATCCCCGAAGCGTTCAGATTGTCAACCTGGTCTTTCATCAGCGATTGCAGCGGAGAAATTACGACTGTCAGTCCGTGAACCGCATTTCCCGCCATAAGCGCCGGCAATTGAAACGTGATGGATTTCCCCCCGCCTGTCGGGAAAACGGCAAGCAGCGATTTGCCGTCAACCGCGGCTTGCACCGCCTTCTGCTGCAGCGGTTCGCCGTTATAGGTGCGAAAGCTGTCATAACCGAAAATCTTTTTTAAGCCCGTGTGGATGTTCAAATGCTCGCGGCAATACGAACAGTTGTCCCTGCAGGGCGTATTGCGAAGAATTTTGATTGTATTTTCGATTTCCGGGAAAGTATGCAACAGCCACGGCGGCGTAATCGAAGAGGTATCGCCGGCGCCGATTAAAGCAAGCGTATACGCCAATTCGCGGGGATGGTCTTGTATCAAAGACTGCACGTTCGCGTTTTCGCAAATCCTGTTTTTGAATTCGGCAAGAATCAAATCCCGAATATCCGCGTTCTCCGGCATGCAATCCAGATAGTCGAAAAAGCCTTTGAACTCCGCAAACGGATAGAGTAACCCGCAAAAGATTTGTTTTTGATTCGGCGGTAAAGCAAGGAACGCATTTACCTCGTCATAGAACAGGTCTTTCGCTTTTCGGCTGTCGTTAACCGGATTGTTGAGTGCCTCCGTCTGCAATTTATCGTCTTTGAGCAACGCGTGATACGGACGTTTCGGGAAAAGCAACGGGGATAGGTACAGTGTGTCAATCGCGGTATAGTTTGTCGAATCAAAGGATTTGCCCAAATATTTCAAATCGTGATGCACGATGTTATGACCGCATATGTACGTTTCGCCGTCGCAAAAAGAACGGAATTTTGCGATTGACGCGGAATGGAAAATTGCCCCGTCCTGTTTTACGGCGCCGATATCCCGTATTTTTTGATTTTCGAGGCTGACTTCGGTGTCAAAAAAAACAATGGACTTTGTCATCGGTTTTCTCCTTTTCCTGTTACGTCTTATCCCGGTTCCGCCATCGCGTTTGCGGGGATTCCGACAACCCGGAATCATAATACCACAGATTGACGGAAAAAACAAGATGGGAACCGGATTTTTGGGGATAAAATTGAAAAATCGCACATGCGGCGCGGGAAGATGCGAAACCACTTGATTTCCCCGAAAACGCGTGCTATAATGATAGCAGAATAGACGGTTGCGGGAGAAGACCGCTGCTTCCGCACGCAAAATACCGCAACGCACGGCGGTCGGAAAACTACATTCGTAAAGGAGAAATCAAAATGGCAAGGATTCATACCGTGACCACCAACGACATCGCGCCGGGAACCGCGATGTATGTACGCGGCAAAGTCGCGTTCTGCAGAATTGCATCCCTGATTACCGGCGAAGAATTGCGGAAAAAGCAGGAACGTTTGCGGTTTGCCAACAGGAGCTGTCCCGCGTACGAGCATACGAGCATTTCGCTGACACAGGCTCGCGTCCTGTGCGCCGACCCGAATCACATGACCGCCGCCGAAACATACGCCACGGAGTCTCTCCTTTTCGAAACGGCGGACCCGCAAACGAAAGAGAAGGTTTCGAGACTCAGTTTCGACAACAAGAGCAAGTTCCTGCCGCGCGTATTCGTCAAGCGCGACGGGGAAGAGAATGTCTACGACGAAATTCACCTCGAACGGGAACTCGACAAGGGGCTCGACGTCACGGTCTGTTTCTCCGTGTACAGTAGCAAGAAGGGCAACAACGGCGTTCGCATCGATTGCGTTCTCGTCAACGAGCCGCTCGACGCCCACCAAAAACACGCCGACGACCTCATCGGCAGGCTCGAACAGCTGGGTATCACCGTGAACAGTCTCCCCGAACCGGACGAAACGGAAGACGACCTGCTTCCCGACGACGAGGACTGAGCGGAATCGTCGGGGCGGGGGAAAGTCCGCTGTCGGCATTTTTGAAGGCAAAAAAGGGGACGGACGAGCAGTTCGTCCCCTTTTTTCGTTCGCGAGGACGCCGGAAATGGCGAAAAGCCCCGACAAAACGGTGCGACCCTTTTACGAACGCCCAGACTTGCCGCACTTCAAAGCGCGTCGCCGCGGGGCGGATTTTTGAAAAGAAAGACCTGTTCGCTTTGCGGCTCCGACTCGGTATATAGGATTTCGAATCCGTCCAAAAGGCGAAGCACTTCCGATTCGTTATAGGGGCGGAAAAGCATTCCGCGACGGCTCCCGGCTGTGTAAAGGATGCTCCTGTCGGGCAGGACCTCGTGCGGCGGGGTCATATCGTCCTCTTCCGCCCGGTCAAAGGAGACCAGTATGATGCCGTTCGGTTTGGTGATACGGCACAATTCGGAAAGGGCGTTCTTTGCGTCCGCGACGCGCATATGGTCGAGCACCGAGTTTGCTACGACGCCGTCGAAAAAAGCGTCCGGATACCCGGTTGACAGGATGTCGGCGGATTTTACCCGCGTGCCGTCGAGACCATACTGCAGAAGTCCCATTCGCGTGAACATTGCCGCGGTCGGCGAAATGTCGAAACTGTAGACTTCAAAACCGTTTGAGGCGAGGGCGACGGAGTACGCGCCGTAACCGCAAGCGGCGTCGCATATGCGGACGGCGCCGAAGTCCTTGAAAACGGCAATCGCACGCGACTGCAGCCCATAGAATCGTTCAAGACGCGAAACCAGCGCGTCGCCGTCCTCGCGGGACCAAAGGGTTTCCCACAAATGACCGTTCAAAAAAAGCACCTCCAAAGCGTGGTAGTAAGATTCTACAACGATTCCGCAAAAAAGTCAACACGGAATATATAAAATAGGTAAGATATTCGACCGGAACCGGTATCGCCGAATGATTTTTCGGCGCACATTCGCCGACCGTCTTGACAAGCGGGTCGAAAAAGCGCATACTGTATATGGACAAAAAAGAGCGCGGGCGGCGGGCGCGTCGCGGTTCAATCGAATCGAACGACGGGCGGAGCGGGTTCGCGAAAAAAGCATGACAGAGGTTTCCGATGGGATTTCTTTCCTTCCATGAAACATACTATACGGACGCCCTGCAACGGCTGGAGGGCAGGGCGCTCGGCGAACGCGAACTGTGCGAAACGAAACGGCTTTTGAAACTTCTCGACGATTTGCTCGACGAGGGGTACACGGCGCTGAACCGTGCGCTGGAAGAAAAATACGGGGCCGTTTCGCGATTGCGGGCGATTCTGAAAGCCCACGGCGAACCGCCGTTCCCGCTGCAAAAAAGGACCCTTTCCGGCGTGGCATACGGCGAAACCGAGGCGGAGGTCGAAACGGTTTGCCGGCAACTGGAAGCGCGCGTCCAAAGCGGCGCCGCGCCGTCGGACGAGCCGTTCCTCGCCGACCTTCGGGCGTATTGCGCGTGGATTGGGCGGCGGACCGATACCGCGTATGTATTTCTGCTCCGCGACGCTTTCCTGCCGTATCTTTGGTTTCGGGGGAACGGGGGCGGCGGTCTGTACCCGTGGGTCGTCAATCGGGATTTTCTTCGGCAAACCGCCGGAGGGGACGTCGACGACCTGCTCCGTCTGCCCGTCTACGAGGCGCTCGAAAGCGGAATTTCGGATTATCGGGACTTCTCCGCGTTCTGCAAACCCCGTATGCGGCGGGTGCTGTGCGAACACCCCGCCTTGGAAAGGACGTTTCGGGAACTGCTTTGCGGGCTACGGGAGGAGAGAATCCTTGTGGTCGAATCCGGCTATTGCGGAACGATTCCGCTGACGCTTGCGGCGCTGGACGACCGGGTGGATTTCCGGCTGTACACGACGGCGCCGTATTTATATGAAGTGTATCGGGGGCGGATTTTTTGCGAGCGCTACGAGCAGGTGCGTTCCTTCGAAACGCTGTACGCGCAAGACGCCCTGACGCGGTTTTCGTCCTTCCGGAACGGGCGCTTTTTCGTCCGCACCGCCGCGGACGACGGGATATGGGAAAAAGCGGCGGGCGAAGTCGCCGCCTTGCGGGACGGCAACTGACGCAAGGGGGTCTGAAAGGAGCGCGTCGCCCTTTTTCGGCGGGCGCGCGCCCTCGCGGCGGCGGGATTCGGGGGCGGGGATTGTGCAACCCTACAGATTTTTTTGCAAAATCCGCCCGACGGCAAACGAATGTGCAGAATCGCAAAAATTTTCCGTTTTCCTCTTGATTTTTCCGTGTGATTGCGGTATATTACTAACGATAAAAAATATTCTGGCGGGCTATGGCTTGGGGAACCGCGCCTGTCCCGCCGGCGTGGAAGAAAGGGTGTGTGAACTTGAGTCTTATGGATTCAGGCGCAAAAAGAAGGCGCTTGTTCCGGCTGTGCGCGCTGGTGCTGACCGTGTTGCTGTGCGCGTCGTTCGGCGCGGTCGTCGCCGCCGCGGAGGACGCGGTGTCGGAACCTGTCGGAACGGCGTCGGGAGATACGTTTGCGAGCGGATTTGCGAATCTCTCGCCGGACGCGACGCTCGGAGAAAAACTGGTCTACGGTCTGAAGGTCGCCGGTATCGGGTTGCTCGTGGTGTTCCTTGTGCTGGTTATCATCATGGCGATTCTGTACGTTTTCAAACTGGTGGCGGTTTCCAAAGGGAAGAGCGGCTCGTCCGCGCCGTCCGCCGTTCCGTCCGCGGCTCCGACCGCAACGGCTCCTTCGGCTCCTCCGGCGGCTCCGGTAACCCCGGCGGCGCCTTCGGCAGACGCGGAGGAAGAACGCGTCGTCGCCATCGCGACCGCGGCGATTGCCGCTTCGAGAGGCGCGTCGGATTGCGCGTTCCGGGTTATTTCCGTTACGAAACTTCAGTAAAAACAGACTTTTAAGGAGAATTTGCGAGATGAAAAAATACATCGTTACGGTCAACGGTTCCAAGTATGAGGTCGTCGTCGAGGACGCGGACCCCAACGCGACTTACACCCCGGCGGCGCCCAAAGCCGCTCCCGCGCCCGCGCCCACGCCCGCTCCGGCGCCTGCCGCGCCTGCAGCACCCGCCGCTCCTGCCGCCGCGCCCGCGGACGGCGAGAAAATCACCTGCCCGATGCCCGGTACAATCGTGAAGGTCCCGGTCAAAGCGGGGCAGGCGGTCAAGAAGGGCGACGTGCTGTGCGTCTTTGAGGCGATGAAGATGGAAAACGAAGTCATGGCTCCGCGCGACGGCGTGGTCTCGTCGGTCGCGGTCAGCGAGGGCGCGACGGTCAATTCCGGCGATTTGCTGGTCGTGCTCGGTTAAGGCACCTTGCGTGAGAAGCGGAAAGGTGTGATTAGATTATATGTTAGAAGCACTCAAAGGTCTCTTTGAATCCTCTTCGTTCGAGACCTTTCTCAACTGGTTCCTGCATTCGCATGACGGAATGGCGCCCGGCTGGCAGTACCTGCTCATGATAGGCGTTTCCTGCCTGCTGTTCTACCTCGCCATCGTCAAGAAGTTCGAGCCGCTGCTGCTGCTGCCGATTGCGTTCGGAATGCTGTTGACGAATATCCCGACGCTCAGCGACGCGATTTTCCACATGGATTTCTTCGTGCAGGACAACGGGGCGGTCATTCAATGGGCGGAACTCGGCGCGCACGGCGGTCTGCTCGATTACCTGTACCTCGGCGTCAAACTGGGCATCTTCCCGCCGCTGATTTTCCTCGGCGTCGGGGCGATGACCGACTTCAGCCCGCTGATTGCGAACCCGAAGAGCCTGCTGCTCGGCGCCGCCGCACAGTTCGGCGTGTTTGCGGCTTTCCTCGGCGCGCTGCTGCTCGGATTCACGGTCGCGGAAGCAGCGTCCATCGGTATCATCGGCGGCGCGGACGGTCCGACCGCCATCTATGTGACCAAATCGCTCGCGCCGGGACTGCTCGGTGCCATCGCCATCGCGGCGTACTCCTACATGGCGCTCGTGCCGCTGATTCAGCCGCCGATCATGAAGTTGTTCACGACCAAGAAGGAACGCATGATTAAGATGGACGTCCTGCGTCCGGTCTCCAAGACCGAGCAAATCATCTTCCCGATTGTCGTCGCCATCGTCGTCTGCTGTATCCTGCCGTCGGCGCTTCCGCTGGTCGGTATGCTGATGCTCGGCAACCTGTTGCGTGTCTCCGGGGTGACCGACCGTCTTTCCAAGACCGCGCAAAACGAATTGATGAACATCGTCACGATTATGCTCGGCGTCTGCGTCGGCGCGACAGCGGACGCGAAGAACTTCCTGCGGCTGGAGACCCTTTACATCATCGTCCTCGGCCTGTGCGCGTTCGCGTTCGCGACGCTGGGCGGCGTGCTGTTCGGCAAAATCATGTGCCTGCTGACGCACGGAAAAATCAATCCGCTCATCGGCTCCGCCGGCGTTTCCGCCGTGCCGATGGCGGCGCGTGTATCGCAAAAGGTCGGTCAGGCGGAGAACCCGTCGAACTTCCTGCTCATGCACGCGATGGGCCCGAATGTGGCGGGCGTTATCGGTTCCGCCGTGGCGGCGGGCGTGTTCCTGTCGCTGTTCCGGTAAACCGGGTGAAATTTTGGAGAAAGGCAGTTGCATACGAATATGGAAAAAAAGCCAATCAAAATTACCGAAACCGTCCTGCGTGATTCCCACCAGTCGCTGATTGCGACCCGAATGACGCTGGAGGAAATGCTCCCGATTCTGGAGACCATGGACCAAATCGGCTACTATTCGCTCGAAGCATGGGGCGGGGCGACCTTCGATTCCTGCCTGCGCTTCCTCAACGAGGACCCGTGGCAGCGCCTGCGCGTCATTCGCGACAAGGTGAAGAATACCAAACTGCAAATGCTCTTCCGCGGGCAGAACATCCTCGGCTACCGCCATTACGCGGACGACGTCGTGGAATACTTCGTGCAGAAGTCCATCGCAAACGGCATCGATATCCTTCGTATTTTCGACGCGCTCAACGACCCGCGCAACCTGCAAACCGCTATCAAGGCGACCAAAAAAGAAGGCGGACACGTTCAGGCGGCGATTTCCTACACGACCGGTCCGGTGTTCACCAACGAATACTTCGCGAAATATGCCCAGACGCTTGAGGAAATGGGCGCGGACTCCATCTGCATCAAGGATATGTCCGGTCTGCTCAAGCCGTATGACGCGTACGACCTCGTCAAGGCAATCAAGTCGGTCGTCAAGGTCCCGGTGCAGCTGCACACGCACTACACCGCCGGTCTTGCGTCCATGACGCTGCTGAAAGCGATTGAAGCCGGCGTGGACATCGTCGACACGGCGATTTCGCCGATGGCGATGGGGACGTCCCAGCCGCCGACGGAGCCGATGGTCGCCGCTCTGCAGGGCACGCCGTTCGATACGGGGCTGGATTTGACGAAACTCGACGCGGTCAGCAAGCATTTCAATGCCCTTCGCGAGAAGTACCTCGCCACCGGGCAACTCGACCCGAAAGTGCTCAAGGTCAACGTCAACGCCCTGCTCTATCAGGTGCCGGGCGGTATGCTCTCCAACCTGATTTCCCAGCTCAAGCAGGCCAACCAGAGCGACAAACTCGACGCGGTTCTGGAGGAAGTGCCGCGCGTCCGTGCGGACGCGGGCTATCCGCCGCTCGTGACCCCGACGTCGCAAATCGTCGGCACGCAAGCCGTGTTCAACGTGCTGACCGGCGAGCGTTATAAGTCGGTCACGAAGGAATTCAAGGGCATGGTCCGCGGGGACTACGGCAAGACGCCGCTGCCAATCGACCCGGCGTTCGTCAAGAAAATCATCGGCGACGAACAGCAGATTACCTGCCGTCCCGCCGACCTGATCAAGCCGGAACTGAATACGTTGCGCGAAAAACTCGGCGACAAGGCGCAACAGGACGAGGATGTGCTGTCCTACGCGCTGTTCGAGCAGGTCGCGCTGAAGTTCTTCGAGAAACGCGACGTCGGCAGGAAAATCGCCGAGGCGCTTTCAGACGCGGACGCGAAGTATCAGGTCAATATCCACGAAGTGCAGTAAAAAATCCAATGTACCCCCTCGTAGGCGGACGTAAATCCGTCGGGGGCGAGAAAAAACGGCGAGGGCGGCGTCCGGAATGGCGCACGCCGCGCCGTTTTTTGGCGTTTCAAACGGAAAAATTTTTGAGGATTTGCAAGGAACTTTTTTTCAAAAAGTTCCTTGCATGGGGGGTGGGGCAAAGCCCCACGGCTCCCCGTATCGCCCGACCGGAACGCGTCGCTTTTTTCGGTATCCTGCCGACACACGCCCCGGCTTTTCCGTTCTTTCCGCACCCGCGCCCGCATAGGAATGGGAAAAGGGGGGTGAAGGTTTTGCGTTTCCTGTCGCTGTTGCTTCTCGCCGCGGGGCTTTCGATGGACGCGTTCGCCGCGTCGCTCTGCAAGGGGCTTGCGGTCCGCTCCCTGCGCGCGCGGCAGGCGCTTGCCGTCGGCGGGATTTTCGGGTTTTTTCAGGCCGCCATGCCGCTCGTCGGCTACTGCTTTGCCCAGACGTTCCGCGCGTGGATTGAGCAGGTGGACCATTGGGTCGCGTTCCTGCTGCTCGCGTTTCTCGGTCTGCGCATGATTGCGGAAAGCCGCGCGAACGCGTCGGAGGAGGTTCCACGGGACGGCGAAAACCGCCCGTTTTCCCTGCAGTCGCTGCTCCCGCCCGCGTTTGCGACGAGCGTGGACGCGCTGGCGGTCGGCGTGGCGTTCGCGCTGAGCGGGACGTACCGGGGAATCCTGTTCACGGTATCGGTCATCGGGGTCGTGACGTTCGCGTTGTGCTGCGTCGGGGTGTACGTCGGGAATCTGTGCGGGACGCGCTTTCGCGCGAAAGCGGAACTGGTCGGCGGATTGCTGCTGCTTTTGATTGGTACGCGAATCCTACTTGCGGACCTCGGCGTCCTACCGGGCGGATAATCGACAAAAAATCCCCTTTTTGGGGGGATATTAAGAACAAATTGTAAACTTTCGCGTGCCGCGCTTGCAAAATGCGGGGATTTATGGTATGCTGAACACAGAGATGGGATATCCAACGACCTACGGGAGAACGCCCCGCGGGCTTTTTTGTTTATTTTGGGTCCGGCGTCGGACGGAAAGGAAAGGGGAACGGAATGGAAAACAGAAACGACACCCTGCTTCGCTGGGCGGCGCTCTGCGAGCGGGAAGGAGTCATCGACAAGGAATTGTATACCCGCTATCAGGTCAACCGGGGGTTGCGGGACCTCAACGGCAACGGCGTGCTGACCGGGCTGACGGAGATTTCCGAAATCGTCGCGAAAACGCCGAACGGCGAGCCCTGCGACGGGCAGTTGTATTACCGGGGCTACTCCATCGAGGAACTGATTCGCGGATTCGTGCAAGAAAACCGGTTCGGGTACGAGGAAATCGTCTATCTGCTCCTGTTCGGGGAACTGCCGGACGGGGCGGAACTCGCGCGCTTCCGCGAGGCGCTTGCCGGGTACCTGCAGCTGCCGAA
>CANQTR010000029.1 GCA_947626805.1 uncultured Clostridia bacterium | reverse complement strand
GGTCAGTTCCTGTTTGATTGCCATAAAACCCTCCGAAATCATTTTTTTCGCAATTTTTCATAGTATACCACATTCCCCCGCGTCTTGCAAGTCCCCGACGAAAAAATTTCACGGAAAATTTGTCGGCATTTTGCGCCTTCCCCCTTGCAATTCCGTTTCGGGTGTGTTATACTCTTTCTATCTGTGATAAAGGAAGAAAACGGTCCGACCGGCGTTCGGCGCCGCTCCGGGTGAAACATATGGGTGCTCAAGTCAATACCGATTCCAAACCGAATACCGCAAAAGCTCCGCAAACGTTTCTCGGGCGGATTCCCGCGTCGGTATGGGCGTATTTTGCCGTGTACGGCGTCCGAAAAGAGGACGTCCTGCTCGCTTTGCGAAGTGACCTTTCGGTCGACGGACAGCCGTGCGACTGTTTTGTCCTGCTGACCGAAAAGGAGGTTCTTCGCGCCGAGGGGTTTCTCGAAATCACCCGCGAAAAGGGACATTCGTCCTCCGGCAACCGCCGCCGCGCGGAATCCTACCGTGCGGACGAACCGTTTCGTTTAGCGGTGTCGTCCGTTCGCGAACCGGAGGTCGAACTGCTCGTTTCCAGCGGGCGCGCGGTCTGCACGGACGCGGACGACGGGGAATCGCTTCAACTTTTCGGGTTTACCGCCACATACAGTCACGACGCGACCATTTTTTGCCGCGCCGTCGTCGAATTGCAGGAGAACGGTTTCCTTTCCGAGCGGTTGCTCAAGGGGGAGGACGCGGATAGCAAGATTTGCCCCCGCTGTGGGCGGCGATTCCCGGACCGCGGACGGCGCTACTGCCCGCACTGCCTTGAAAAGACCGGGCTTGTCAAGCGGCTCGCCGTGATGTTCCTACGCTACAAGGGGTTCGTGCTGTTGATTCTGCTGACCCTGTTGCTCAACGTCGGGCTTTCGTTGGTCACGCCGTACATCAGCAACAGCGTGCTCTATGCCGACGTGCTGGACCCGTCCGGTTCGCTGTACGGGAAAATCGGCGCGCTGGTGCTGACGCTCATGGCGGTGCGGTTGCTGTCGCTGTTGGTCAGCCTCGTGACCGGGACGGTCAACGCGAAGGTGGCGGCAGAGGTGTCCTACGACCTCAAGACCGACATTTTCCAATCGCTCGGCAGGCTGTCGTTCTCTTTCTTCACAAACCGTCAGACCGGTTCGCTGATGACCCAGGTCAACAGCGATTCGACCACCATTTACTGGTTCTTTTGCGACGGTTTCCCCGCCCTGCTTTCCCAACTCATTCAACTGCTGGTGCTGTTGGTCGTGATGTTCGGGATAAACGTGGAACTGACGCTGTACACGTTCGCGACCATTCCGCTGTTCTTTGTGTCGTTTCAACTGCTTTCTCGTCTGTTCGAAAAGCTGTATGCGCGGAACTGGTCCCGTCGGGCGTCCTATAACTCGTTCCTGTCGGACGTTATCAACGGCGTTCGCGTCGTCAAGGCGTTCTCGCGGGAGGACGCGGAAACCAAACGTTTCGGTGCGCGCAGCGAGGCCGCCGCGCAAGCGTCGAAGGAACTTGAATACACCGCCTCCCGCATCTACCCGTTCCTCGGTTTCGCGCTCAAACTCGGCAGTTATGTCGTATGGCTCGTCGGCGGGTGGTACATCATGGACGGGACCCGTATGGATTTTCCGACGCTCATGACCTTTTCCGCCCTCCTTTCGCTGGTCTACTCCCCCATCGAAATGCTTTCGGACGTAACCGACTGGTGGAGCGACTGCCTGAACGCCCTCAAGCGGCTGTTCGACATCAAGGACGCGAAAGTAGAGGTCGCCGAGTCGCCGGACGCAATCGACCCGGAATTTTTGCGCGGCGAACTGGAATTCCAAAACGTCACGTTCTCCTACGTCGAGAACCGCAAGGTGCTCACGGACATCTCCTTCCGCGTCCCGGCCGGAAAAACGCTCGGCATCGTCGGGCAGACCGGCGCCGGAAAATCCACCATCGCAAACCTCATCACCCGCCTCTACGATTGCGACGAGGGACAGGTCCTGCTCGACGGCAGGAATATCCGGGACTATTCCTTCGCCTGCTTGCGCCGGAATATCTCAATCGTTTCACAGGAAACCTACCTGTTCAACGGCACGGTGCTGGAAAATATCCGTTACGCCCGCCCGGACGCGACCTACGAGGAAGTCCTCGCCGCCGCCCGGACCGCCCACGCGCACGATTTCATCATCGGATTCCCGGACGGCTACCAAACCCGCATCGGACAGGGGTTCCGGCAACTTTCCGGCGGGGAGCGACAGCGCCTTTCCATCGCCCGCGCCCTGCTGAAAAATCCCCGTATCCTGATTCTTGACGAAGCGACTTCCGCTATGGACACCCAGACTGAGCGTAGTATCCAGAACGCCCTGACCGAGTTGTCCCGGACCCGCACGACCGTCGTCATCGCACACCGGCTCTCCACCCTGCGGGACGCCGATTCCCTCATCGCCATCGAAAACGGAAAATTGATGGAGGCGGGGACCGCGGCGGAACTGATGGAGAAACGCGGCGTCTATTACAAACTCTATACCCTGCAGGCGGAGGCGCTGAAAAACGTCGGCATCGCGGAGGACTGAAAGCCGCCCTTTTCCGCCCCAAATCACCAAAAAAGCACCTTTTGCATACCCTTTCAGCAAGGGTACGCCTTCCTTTTTGAAAATATCACTTCCCTACGGAGGTTCTGTATTCTATGCGAATGACCGAAAAACTGTACATCAACGGCGGAAAGCGCCTTCACGGAACCATTTCCTGCGGCGGTATGAAGAACGCAGCCGAGCCGATCCTTTTCGCGTCCATACTGGTCGGGGACGTCTGCACCCTTGAGCACGTCCCGGCGGTCGAAGATACCCGTTTCATCTGCGATATCCTCGGTTCGCTTGGCGCGGAAATCACCTTTGACGGCGACGGGCGAGTCCGTATTGACACCCGCCCGGTCACGCAGGCGGTTATCGAGCGGGCGGAATCCTGCAAGTTGCGCTCCTCCTACTACCTGCTCGGCGCGGGGCTCGGGCGGTTCGGGTACGCAAGCACCGGGCTACCCGGCGGGTGCGACTTCGGTTCGCGCCCGATGGACCAGCACATCAAGGGGTTCCGCGCTTTGGGCGCGGCGGTCGAAGAAGGCAAACTTCCAGACGGAAACATCGTTTGCGACAGTCGGGAGAACGGGCTGAACGGCGCGTCTATCTACCTCGACGTCCCGTCGGTCGGCGCGACTATCAACATCATGCTCGCCGCCTGCAAGGCGAACGGCAGTACGGTTATCGACAACGCGGCGCGGGAACCGCACGTCGTCGACGTCGCATCCTTCCTCAACAGTTGCGGCGCGGATATTCTCGGCGCCGGCACGCCGACCATTCGTATCAACGGCGTTTCCGAACTGCACGGCTGCACCTACGCCGTCGTGCCGGATATGATTGAGGCCGGAACCTACATGATTGCCGCCGCCGCGACCCGCAGCGAGGTCACCGTTTCCAACGTCATTCCCCGACACCTCGAATCCCTGACTGCCAAACTGCAGGAAATGGGCGTTCCGGTCGAGGAAGGCGACGACAGCGTCACGATTCACGCTCCGGCGGCGGACGCCGCCCCCATGCACGCGGTCCGCGTCAAGACCGCCTTTTACCCCGGTTTCCCGACCGACCTCCAGCCGCAAATCGCCGTCCTGCTCTGCCTCGCCGACGGGGAAAGCAGGCTGACCGAATCCGTCTGGGCGAACCGTTTCCAGTATGTGCCCGAACTGTTGCGTATGGGCGCGCGGGTCGCCTTTTCCGGGACCGACCTGCTGATTACCGGCGTCGACGCCCTGCAAGCCGCGAACGTGCGCGCCGTCGACCTTCGCGCCGGAGCCGCGATGGTTATCGCGGCGCTGACCGCCGAGGGGCGGACGGTCGTCGACGACATCCATCATATCTTGCGCGGATACGAGCACATCGTCGAAAAATTGACCGCCGTCGGCGCGGATATCCGCCGCGTCGAACTTTCGGACGAGGTCTGATTCTCCTATATGCAACGTCCCTGTCCCTTCCGTGCTTCGCGGCGCGGAAGGGATTTTTCTATGCAAAACGAGGACTTCCCCGCCCCGAAAAAAGCAAAAACCCCGCTGCAATCGAGGTTTTTGCCATGCAAGTCCTATTTACGGTTTCATATCTCCTACGCGCGGCGACCTTACAGCACGGTCTTGCGCTTTTTCCGCCACCGAACGACGAAAACGATAACGACGACCCCGACAAAGAGAGCTGCCGGAAGCAACAGGAACCACCGATTCCACTTGGAGGTCAGCGGTTGTATGACGGACGGCTGTTCCGGTTCGTCCTCCGACGCCGACGGCGTATCGATTCGACGACCGGTAACGACCAGGCGGTGGGTGTTTATCCCGTACGGCGTGCAGGTCATCAGCGTGCAAAGTTCCTGCCCTTCCTCGATTCGCATATCCTCAAGTTCCTCCGGCGATACGCGCGCCATATACTCCACGCGGTATGTGAGGACCTCGTTGAGGATATGCAACGTAAACGTATCGCCAATCGAAAGCTGGTCAAGGTCGGTAAACAGGCGGGCGGAGGGCAATCCGCTGTGCCCGGTCAGAACGGTATGCACACTTTCGCCGGGGAGCGGCAGACTGGAGGCCTCCAAATGGCCGACGCCGGTCTGCAACACGCTTTCTTCCGTCCCGTGGTAGATGGCAAGATAGATTTTCGCCTTCGGGACTTCGATGTACCCCATGACGCCCGTCCCGTCGAGGTTCAGCAGTTTTTCGTATTTTTCTCGTTCCTCGGCGGTCAATTCGCCGATGTACGGCTTCGCATGGAACAGCTTCGCGTTATAGGCCGCCACGTCGTTCAGCATCGCTTCGTACGCGCTGTTGTCCACCGTCTGCAATTGCCGCTGGTATTCGCCGATGGCTTTTTTGTTGACGACGTCGTTGATTTTGTCCGCTACCGTCGGGTACAGCACCAGCGCCAACCCCACGAGCAACGCAAAGACGCCGACCGCCGCGCGAATGATTTCGGACGCTTTTCTTTTCTGCTTACCGTCCCGTTTCATCGCATTTCCTCTTTCTACGCCTTTTGCGCACGACGAGCACCAGCACGATGACGACAAGCAAGCTCGGCAACCCGATGGCAGCCGCCCAAAGGACCGGCGGCACCGGCGCGGGAATCGGCTCAACGGGTTTTTCGGGGTCCGGCTGCTCGGCTACCGGTGTCTCGATTCGAACGCCCCGCACCAGCAGGCGGTGGGAATTGATGCCGTACGGCGTGCAGGTCATCAGCGTGCAGAGGTCGCGTTGCGGGTCGAACTCCTGCTTTTCCGCCTCCTCCGGCAGGACGACGACGGTCGATTCCACCCGATAGGTCAAAACCTCGCCGAGGATATGCAGGAGAAAGGTGTCCCCGACCTCCAATTGGTCGATATTGCTGAACAGTTTGGAGGAAGGAAGACCCGTGTGTCCGGACAGAATTGTGTGCGTCCCCGTTCCGCCGACCGGCAGAGAGGAACCCTCGATATGCCCGACGCCGGCCTGCAGTACGCTTTCCTCCGTGCCGTGATAAATGGGGAGATAAATCCCCGCCTTTTCGATTTCGATATACCCCATCATGCCCGAGCCGAACGGGTCGAGCAGGGCGGAATAGCGTTGCCGCCGTTCCGCGTTCAGTTCCCCGATTCGGGAACCGGCGTCCAGAAGTTCGTCATTCCATTCGCGCGCCGCGTCTAACAGCGCTTGTCGCTCGGAATCGTCCAACTGCTGAAGGTTTTGCCGGAAGTCCTCAATGTCCCTTCGGTAATTCAGCGAATTGAGATAATCCGCTACGGTTGGATACAGAAGCAGGGAAAGTCCAATGAGCAATACGAGCGTGACGAGCAGGGCGGAAAGGGCGGTGTGCCGTTTCCGGGCTGGTTTCGCTTGCGTTTCGTTGTTCATAAGGCTCTCCCTGCCGCCGTATCCGGGGCAACGGTTTCCCGTTGCCCCGAAACGGACGGATTGTGATTTCGTGTCTTGCGTTTATTCGGCTTTCTTACGCTTTTTCGTAGCAATCACGAGATAGGTGATTGCGCCAACAATCAGCGCCGTGCCGAGCACGTAGAAAATCAGCGTACCGATACCGCCGGTGAAGGGCAGGAACGGTGCTTTCTGGTTGACCAGCGTATAGGGCAACAGACCGCTGTGGAAGATGGCTGTCTCGTCAGGATTACCTTCCGTAACTTTAAACATTCTTGTTACTCTATCATGTTTGAACATAATGTAAAGCAGTTCGCCTGTATTAGAATCGATACCGCTGTCAATTTCAAACGAGAAGTCATCCATGGTATTGTAGCCATCCGGAGTGATAACTTCTTGGAGCGTATATTCGCCTTCGTCCAAGCCGTAAACATCCGGAATTTTACCGTTTGCGCCGGATTCAAGGAGATATTTTGCCAAGGCATTTTTTGCTTCCTGCAATGCTTTGTAAGCACTACCATCCTCGGCGCGCTCCTCGTTTGTTGCCTTGTCAAATTCCTTCTTCGCATTTTCGTAGGCCGTAATCAAACCAGTAACATCTTCGGTTGTGGGCTTTTCGGAATCGTCCGTCCAACCAGTCAGACGGCGAACAGGACCAGATACAACGGCGGTTACCGTGGTGCCTTCGGCTTTATCGGTCTCCGCTTTTGTTTTTGCTTCGTTAGCGGCTTCTTCGGTGCTATAGAACGACTGTTCTTTGGTTGTTTGAACCGATTCGCCTTCACCAGTGGTTGTCGTAACTGTCAATATCCACTGGTCTTTGAAGATAGCGTAGTTGCCTGCCGCGTTCTTCAGAACGAAGCCCGCGCCTTGCAGACCTTCCTTATGTGCCTCGTCGTCACCGACCTTGTTCAAATCAAGACCAAACGCGTAGACATAGACTTTCTTCTCATGAGTTCTGCCGGTGCCATCGTGATTCGGGTCGTTCGAGTATTCGAGTTGCACGGTGTTGGGGTTGCCCGTTGAACCAATAACAGCGTCCTCATTGACCTGCGCATAGTAGGTGACGACAAAGACCGAATCTCTGGTCACCGGTACTTCTTCGCCGTTATTTTTCAGCGTTTTCAAATCGGCAAACGAGACTTCCAGACTGCATCCGTCTTTTAAGTCCTTCGTCGTTACGGTGTAGTTATTTTCCGCGGGGTCGGTACCCTTGTTTTCGTTAACAACGGTACCGCCCTTCAGTGTCTTGTCGGCGTCCGCATCGGCTTGATTTGCGTAAACCGTGACGGTCAGAGGATGAGCATCATCCGGTCCGACAAGAGTTAAGCCCTTGCTGAGCGTATCGTGGAACGCATACACATAGGTATCAAAATCGTCGAAGTTCTTGGGAAGCGTACCGGTGAGTTTGAACTGCACATAATCGCTAACGCCCGCGGCATCGCCTTTGTCGCCGTGATTACCGTCTACAATATCCTTGTCCACGGTCGGCACAGAGGCTTTCAAGTTGATTTCCTGATCGCCGAGAACGGCAAGGATGTATTCCGACGTCGCGTCCTGTTCGTCGGACTCGGACTTGTCGGCTTCTACGAACAGATAATAGCCGGTTTCAGGAACGGTAAAAGTCAGATAATCGTTTTTGTGATCCTTCTCGTCGGAATGAACTTCACATTTGCATTCGATTGGCTCAAGACCTTCCAGTTCGGCAACGATCTTTGCAAAGTGCTGCAGGAACGCGTTCGTCTTGTGCGTTTCCAGAACTCTGGCAAGCTCTTCCGCCGTTTTCACATCGGCAAAGACATTTTTGCCGTCCGCAACTGCCCAATCGTTAGATTCGTCTTTCAGTTTGTTGAGCAAATCCGTGCTGTGATCATATTTGACGCCGTCTTTGGTACCCACAATGCTTTCGCCCCATTCGACGTCCGCAAGGGTGTAGTTGTTCCAGTTTTCCGCGCCCCATTCGTCGGCGTTGGATTGATCGCCCTCGGGAATCTTGCCCTCTTTATTCGGTGTACCGGTAAAGAGCTGGTAGACCTTAAACTGGTCATTGGTCATCGCGGGCAGACCTTCATTGTTGTGGATGACAACCTGAAGATTGTCCTGAGCCACAGGTTCCGCAAGAACCGGAACGACGGCGGTCAGCGCAAATAGGACCACAAGCGCAAGCACAAGAAACTTGCCAAATGTCCGATTTGTTGTTTTCATTTCTTTTCCTCCATATGTTGATTTGTGTTTGCTGGGATTCATTTGCTTTTGCCGGCGTTTTGCGCGGCAGACACGTTCGGAAACGCCGACAAACCCGAAACGCACCTGCATTGTCCCTTCCCCTTTTACGGAGGGATATCCGAAACGGTCAATTTAACAGCGGCTTGCCTCCTTGAGAAAGTTTTATTTTTCATTTTTTTCATTACATCATTCTCCCGGTCAGATGACACGGCGTTTTTTACGCGTCCCGTACAGGAACAGCGCAACCGACAGACCAATCAGCAGTATGCCGCCAAACACGACTCCGCCCACGCCGATACCGCCGGTAAAGGGCGGCGCGACAGCCTTTCCGTTGGCGAATAACAAGTTTATTTGCGATTTTTCCGCCGTGATGGTTCCCGTAATACCGCCGTTTGTCAAGGGAAGGTACTCGGGGTCGTCGTTCATGTTATCCGCAACATGCTGGAGGTTGTAGCCATCCCTCTGGGTTTCCTTGACGGTATACTCCGTCCCCAGCGGAATCCCTTCAATGACGACCGTTTCTTTGTGCCGCAATGTGAACGTGATGACCTTGCCGCCATCTTCATTAGATTTCCATTCGGGAACAGCAAAATCGTCCACTTTCACGCCGTTCTTGTCGTACTTCGTCACGACAGGACTTGCATCGTCGGGCAAAGACGTCAACGTGACCTCGAACGTAAATTCTTTGGTAACGGTATCCGCATCGCTGTCGAGAATCTTCTTCCCGATTGTGAGCATGCCGTCGGGAAGCTGGTTGTAGAAGTTCACACGGTTCGGCGTCGCGTTCGGGAACATCGAATTTGCTTCGCTTAGGTCGTGCCAGACCGTGCCGCTCTGCGTGAAGTACGTATCACCCGTTTCGGTATGATCGCTACCGCCCACGGCGGGATACCGTTCGACCGGGGTTTCTACGACGGTATATCCCGTGCCGGCCGTAAGCCCGTAAATCACGACCGCTTCGTTCGCTTTAAGCTTGACGGTGTATTCGGTCTTGCCTTCTTCGAGTTCAAGCGGCGCAAGATATGTCTTGTCCTTTTCGCCCGCGGAATCGGCCGGAAGAATATAGTCTTGATACTTGTCAAGGTTCGGCGCGGACGACGGCATGCTATACGTTTCGTTTGTCTTTTTGTCCGTCCACGTCATGCCGCCCGAAAAGTCCTTCTTGCCTTTCCAGTAATACAAGCCGCCGCTCTTCTTTATCGCTTGCGCGGTCGTATCCGTAAATGTGATGGTAAAGGTGAATTCCTTTTCCGGCGGATTCTCGACGACCGTTCCGTCCATGCTGACGATTTGCTTGGTCAGCACGAGCAATTCGGGGCTGACGGTGTTGATGTAGTGCACCTGCTCCTCGAACCAGCCCGTATTGCCGTAAACGGAATATACACCGCTGTATTCGTAGTAGCCGTTTTCGGGGTTGGTGCCGGAAACTTCTTCGTCGGTCAAACCGAAGTGCGCCGTCGGACTGACCACGTAGCGTGCCATATTGCGTAACATGGTCGACGCTTCGCCCTCATAGTGCGGGTCGACAAGTTCTCCGTTCCTATACATATAGTGGAGATAGCCGGTAAGCGCTCCTTCGGCATCCTTTATCTCCACGTCACAGCCGGTCGGATTTTTGTCGGCGTCATATATCGTGCAGCTCGGGTTGTCTTCAACTGTACGATTCACGTTTTCAATCGTTATATATGTGTTCGGATTTGTTCCATCCCACACGGTGACGTTCTTTTCCGTTTCCTTTGTCGCCGTGTCCTTCGGCTGATGGTGATTGCCGGAAGCGCCCGTCGCCATGGTCGCGTAACACTCCCACAAAACAGCATTGGTATGGGCGAACGGTTCAAGGTTCTTTACTGCGCCGTCCTGCTCCCACGTCAAGCCGTTTTCGGTCTTATACGTTGCGGCCGCTCCATACTTAGGGCCATACGTCGCATTATCCTTCGTATAAATCGGAATCTTCTGCACGCCTAGCTTATAGGTACTCTTCGAGCCGACCTGCTGGATATGGCTGACCTCCTTCAGGGTATACCCCTTCTTCATCTGCTCGTCCGTCAGCTTTTCCGTGAAACGGTAGGCGACGCGGTTGTCCGGCCCCGACAGCAACAGACCCTCGTTGTGCTTCAGCGTGAATTCGGCGGTGTGAGATGCAATATAGGTGTTGTCAATATCAGCGCCATTGAGCGTCGCAACGTTCAAGAACAGGTCCGGTCGGTCGGTGGACGGAATGGTTGTGTCGTAAAGGTTTTCCTTCGTAAGTGGTTGGCCCTTTTCGCCGCTCCCATCTTCGTTCGCGTTCACGCCGAAATTCAAATCCACAGTCATATACTGCGTGCGGGTCTTGAACGGTGACTCGAACGCGGTCATACTGGTCTCGCCCGCCGGTTTGCGGATGACGAAGGTGTCGTAAGTTAGATTGACATGACCTTCCTGTGTACAATCTCCATTGTCAGCATACGTGTCGTCATCGTGCTTGTGCTGCCACCAGACGGATGCCGGCGCCGCCATGAGCGCGTAGGCGGCAGGCTCGCCGGACAAGACGTCGTTGGTCGCTTCCGCATCGAGCACCTCCTGCATCGGGATCAGCTCCGCGTCTTGCGCCCAGTAGGTGATGGTTCCGGCGGGACGTGTATCGGTCGCTTCGCGGAAGCTCGTGTTGTTGCCCGAATCGGGGGCAGTACCCGTATCTTTTCTTTCCCCCTCCGCATAGAAGGTCGTCGTGCCGTTGTTTTTGAAACTCGTACCGACAGCATATCCGTCGGACGTGCCGTCATAATTCGAGTTCTGGTACAGTCTCCGGGTGTGCAGCGCGGTATCGCCGGTACCGTTTGACGGCAGATAGAGGTAGTAGAGCGTTGCGTCTTCAGCGACCTGCTTGTTTACCGTCGTATCCACTTTTCCGTCCTTGTCAAAGGTCAGCGTGCCGTCCTCGTTCGCTTCGTAGTAGACCGTATTTCCATCCGCATCCACCTCTGCAATCACTTGCTTGGCGGTCGTCGTATTCCCCGCGGAGCCCGTAAAGGTCTCCATCACAAACAACGCACGGTTGGAACTATTGTCCAAAACCAGATCGCTGTTGTCGGTCAACACGTCGATATACGCGAGCTGACGCTCCCACGTCTTCCCGTACTCGTTGTATTCCGTCAGGATGGCGCTGCGCGTCCCGGAAACACCCTGCACAAAGATCTGATAGTTGAATTTCTCGTTTTTCGCTTCGTTCGTCAGTTCAAATCCCGTGGGGGGCACCAGCTGCTTGGTCACATGGAGCATCTGGTTCGCGATCTCCAGACGACCGTTATTGCCGAGGTAGTTATTGATGATGACGTTTTCGCCGGTGCCGGAATTCTCGGAAATCGTCGGCAGATAATAGCTGTTGGAAGTATTGGTCGCGTTTGCAGAGAATTTCCCGGTTATTTCATCATATTCGCCCTTGGTCTGGATATTGCTGGACATATCGCCGATGCGAATGCCGCCGGGGCGCGTTGCGACCGCGAATTGGAAGTACGCGTTGAATTCGTCCCGAGTCAGGGTCGTGTCTTCGCCTTTCGCCGCGTCCAGCGCTTCCTTGACCTGTTCGTTCTCCCGAATCGTCATCCAGTAGTTCACCAGATAGTCAAGGACGTTGATATTCTCTTGGCTTCCTTCAACGTTCGGGTCGTAATCCGGGTTGGGGACAGTGTCGGTCTCTTTGATACCATACGTAGCCGTCAGGTATTTTTTCAGAGCCGCCCCGTCATTCGTCAACTTCTCAAACGTCGGCTCACCGCGGGACGGGTCGCCGGTTTCGCTCTTGGAAAGATACTCGAACGCGTCGGTGACGTGACCGTTCAGATCCGTCCAGCACAGCATTTCGCCGTTGCCGATTTTTTGCGAGACAAAGCCGGAACCGAACTCGCTCCCCTTGCGTGCCAGGACGCGCTGCACCTTACGCGCGTTGGTGGTCCCCGCGACGGGCTGCCCCTGCAGGTTCGTTCCTATTCCGCCGGTCGGCAGGTAGTACTCCAGCAGAATGAAGTAATAGTCGTCCGACGAGAAGGAAATGGAATCACTCGTGTATCCGCCGTTCGGGTCGGTGTGATCGGTCGTCACATGGTCCAGCAGGTCGTCCTCGAGAAATACGATGCCGCCGCCTTTGCCGTCTTCATCGCTTTCGATGTACAGATACTTCGTATTATGGTCGTCGGTGATGTAAGAATTGCCCTCGTCATCACTTGTTAAGTGGTTCCTTGCGTCTGCAAAGCTTTGACCGTTCTTGTACACGCCCATGAACAGACCGCCGGACCAAGAACCGCCGCCTTTAACATCGTTTTCGCTGTCTTCCCACGTCGTACTGCCGTTGCCTGCGCCGTTTTCGTGGCCCTCTGCCCAAGTCCACGTGCCGGCCCCGGATTCCCCTTCCGCCGGCCAGTTACGCCAATACGTGTCGTTGTCCACAGGCTTCAACGCGCCGTCCTTCTGCATCCTGTACGCATGCGCATAGAGCGGCAACGGCTTCTGGAAGACGTAGTAACGGTTATCCTCGTTGGGCGAGAAAGTCACGGTCGGGTCGCCGCGCGTGCGGGCGTCGGTCGTCATATCCGCGACGTAGTCTCCGTAAGTCGTGTTGGAATAGAAGTTCGAGATGAACCAGACGTAGTTCTGCTGTTCGCCGGTCCCTTCGTTCACGACCCCGTGCGCTTGAATATATTCCGGGGAAATTTTGGTGAAATCCACGCCAAGCTGGTTCCCGTCGGTATCGCGCAAAATCAGGTTCTCCTCCAGTCCCACGGCGTAGAACAGCCGCAAGGGTGTGGACTGGTAGCAGTAATCATTATAATTAGGGTCATCTTTGTGGTCGTCCGGCAGGTTCGTCTGGTAGGACAACACCTCGTCGTCGCTGATGGTAATCGTCGCCAACTGCGTCGGCACCGCCGCCGTGGGAACGTTCAGATACAGCGAACGGTCGTAGCCGGTGTTCGGCGTGATGGCGCCATCGGAATCCACGTAGTCGCCGGTGTCCTCCAGCCAGACACGGATATCCGACAGACGGTAGACCCCGGGTTCTTTGGCATAAAGACTATCATCAATCGGGTAACTGTGGTGTTCCTCGTAGTACTTCTCCCACGCGTCCAGAATCGTTTTGGGGACGGTCGAGCCGTAAATCGGGTTTATGTGAAGCTCGTTTCTGTCCGCCTGCGTGCCCGCGAAGCGGTAGCAGGTATAAACCGTGTTCTTTTCCTGGTCGGAAAGCCCACCCGGCAGACCGTCTTCCGGCGCGCTCGCAATCGGAACGAAGGATAGAAGCGTCGAAAAGTTAAAGCGC
The DNA here is from genome assembly GCA_947626805.1 of uncultured Clostridia bacterium. Lineage (GTDB taxonomy): Bacteria > Bacillota > Clostridia > Oscillospirales > CAG-382 > Coliplasma. The sequence goes on along the minus strand of CANQTR010000029.1, from coordinate 4,608 downwards.
ATGACCCATCCATCGTCGCGTGCTTCCTGCGCGTTATTATACTTTTTCCCCGTAACGGGATCCGTATTAGGCCACGTGCCAGCCAAATCGGTAGTCAAATAATCGCCTGATAGTGGTGCGGCTGCCGCTTCCTCCGGGGAGCCTTTATACCAGCCCTGCGGAAACGGGGTTTTATCCGGCTCTATCAGTACATCCGGATTGGTCGGGTCAGGTTTCCCTTTGTATTTTTCCATCCATGTGTTATTCCATTGATAATCGTACACGCCCGCGCGGACGAGACCGTGCATTTCGCCGAACACCAGCAGCGCCATGTCGTAGGTCCGCTCGTCACCCTCGCCGATAGCAGGGTCGCCCACATGGTGCGGCGCGGTGGTAATCGAGCTGTTCTTGATTTCCATGTATTCGCCGAGCGGGTCCTGATAGGTAATAGAATCGCCTACGCCCGCGTCGTTATCGCCGGAAATGGGGGCGAAAACAGGCACGTCAAAACGGTCAATCAAGTTTCTGAAAGTCTCCGTCAAGTCCGCCGCGCCAATGTCCACAAAACTGTCGTTATAGAGGATGTTTTCTTCAACGTCTGCATTTGTTACGCCTTCATGATTAGCAGGAAGTTTGTTATATTTTACAGTAATATTTGTGTTGACACCCCCTCTGGTTTCGGTATCTACAAACGATATTGTGGTTCCTGTTGAGCTTGCTTTCCATGTGTTAAAGTGATTGTATGCGCTTGTCACACTACTTCTGTATGTCCAATTTGCGGGATCCGTTTCTATTCCTTCAACAGCTTTAAGGTCAGTGTCGCTCTTAAAGAAATCTTTTGGGTCAAGTCCGGCATAAATACGGGGAATTTGGTATGCTCCAGAACTCGTATTAAAATTTTTAGAGTCAACGCTTATGGAATGGATCTGAAAATCAGCCTTCTCGCCTTTTGCTTTATCCAGTATTCCAGCTTCCTGGAGAAGTGACGTATACTTATTCTGAATCTTTGACTTCATATAGGACGCCGTCAAAAGAATATCCAAAATGACAGCGTCGCCGCCTGTAGCATCAGACTTCTCAGCACGATATTTTTTGTAGTCTGTGACATCATAAGCATTCCAATCACCGCTCAACGATGTAGGTACCGTTAGATTATACCATTCGCTTCCGATTCCGCCCTTTTGCGCTGATGTCGCTTTTACCGCATAGTTAGAACCGCCGTCGGTCATCACAAACGCCACGGGGATTCGCGGAACGGTTCTCTCTTCGCTCGTCATGGTAGAACGATAGGTATAGGTTACGTCGTCTTTATTTTTCAGTTCCTTATAAAGGTTATTAAAGCCTACATAAATACCAGCCTGCAAATTGGTATGGAATCCAATCAGCGTATTTCCGCTCGTGCCGTCATTATTATAATCGTTTCGAATATGCGTTTCTTCTTTAACGCGCGTAGCCTTCCCGTTCTCATCATACGTTACCTTTGTTGCATGCCCAAATACAGTATAAGCAGCAGAATCAGGTTCGTCTTTATCGTACGAAGTCTCTCCGTAATCAGTAAATTCGCCGACGGAAATGTAATCTTTTCCTTCGATTTTCTCATAATGCCCCAGAGGCAGAATCGTCGCGGCCGTCCCGCCGTAGCCTACGACGGTAACGCGGTTTGTCTCGTTCATTTCCATCAGCTGTTCGATGGCGCTATTGATGGATTCCAGCACCTTATAGATACGGGAATGGCTGATACGTTCATCCATATCTGCATGGCCCTTGTAAATGTTGAAAGCCGCGTCTGATGAAACTTTTGAAACCACTCCAGACTTTTCGTTGAAAGTAATCCCGCTCGGCATTAACACATCACCGACATCAACTTTCATATGATCCGGCGCGGTCACTTCGGGGTCATGCACAGCCACAAGTATGCCCTTACTGGGCACGTTAACAGTTACCGTTTGGCTACTGGCTCGGTGTACTTCCGTTACGACATACCCTTTGCGAGCTTCGGAATAGGTAGCCGCATACACATCCCACCATGCCTTTGACCAACCCGCATTGCCGGGTGTGATTATCATGGTATTATCGCGTAAGTTTCTATCTCCGTTAAGTGTCTTAATTGGAATTGTTCCTTCTAACTCATCATCGAGCTGTATATCCGTTCCCATAGACCCAGACATATCGAGAAGAATCACAAGGTCAAGCGGCGAGGTGACGGCTTCGTTCTCCAGTTGCGAAGATGCAAGCGCGGAAAACACATGCGCGAAGTCGGCATTGAAGGAAACGTTGCCGTTATAGCCGTCGGTCGCCATGTCCAAACCAATCTCGTTGTTCCCGCCAACGTCATACGCGAAAACGCTCTTATCCGTCCAGACGCGTCCGGCGTACCGACTGCCAACCGTTTCCGAGAGAAGTCTGTTCTTATAGTCGTCCATCGTGTTCCGGTCGGCAACACGGTTTACGGCTTTCAGCGTCGCATTTATCCGGTCCATCGTATCCTCGGACATCGTCGCAAATCCGCCCAAACTCAACAGCATGGGTATCGTCATGCATAGACACAGCAACAGGGAAATCACCCGGCGACCGCTGTTGCCGAGCTTCTTTCCGTCTTGCGGCGCAAGGGTTCCCTTTCTTTCCGCACTGTGTAACGCTCTCATTTCTCTCGTTCCTCCTCAGTGGTTGAACCTTCCCAAAACGGCTTTTACAATCTATCGATATGCAGTCATACTTTTTTCGGTCTGCTTTCGGTAAAACGAAAGCAAGCCTTCCATCATGCGGTACCCGCTTTCCGCGGCGGTTCCGTCGTCCGGCATTCGACCGCTGCACACCTGAAACGCGGTCGCGAGCACCATTCCCACCGCGGTATCCAGCATTCTGCCGACGTTTACGCCCGGAAAGAGCGGCGACCATTTTTCCGTAAGCGGCGCGCAAAGCGCGATATGCCCCTGTTTCGCCTGTTCCCCGCAAAACGAGCAATAGTAGTACCGGTTGAGAAACAAACAGGTTTCCGGGTGTGCGACCGTGAGCCACAACCAGACCGAATGCCAGAAATGCCGGAACCGGTCCCCGGACGGGAGCGAGGATTCCCAAAGCACGTCGGAACGTTTCATGACCTCGTCGACCAGTTTTTCGTCCTCCCGCAAAAAGGTCCGCAACAGAAGGTTTTCCTTATTTCCGAACAGGCGGTAGAGATACACGTCCGTGCCGACGCCCTCCGCTTCCGCGATAATTGCTCGCGTAGAAACGTTTTCCACGCCGTTTTTGGACACAAGCCGCACGACCGCGTCCATTAATGCGGTTTCCGGCTCCGGTCTGACCTTCTGCATAGGTTTTCTTTTCACGATTTGCTACTCTCTCTCTGTTTCCCGATACCTCGCTCGTATGGCATTCGCCATTCTTCTGCAAGTTAACCGATAAATCGGAATTCATTATAGCACAACAATTCGCATTTTGCAAGAGGTTTTTGCAAAGATTTGCGATTTTTTTCGCCGTTAATTCCTCCCATACGGCACGGGCGCGTCGAACGTGCATGATTTTCCTGTCCTACAACGCTTTTTTCCGTCAAAACGGGGCGTGCGGGCGCGGAATGCGTCGGGGCGACTTCCCCGTTTGCCGGGTTCGTTCGTTTTTTGCAAAATATGGCAGTCGCCATATATTTTTGACACATGAAAAAAATTCCCGCCGTAAAGGCGGTACAACTAAGGGATTTATAATCTCTTAAGGGATTTATAATCTCTGGAAAATTCGGCATAGTCGTGAAATGCGGCTATGCCGTTTTTTCTTGCCCTTTTGTGGCTGGCGGGTCGAACTCTCCGATACAGTTCCATACGATGCGGATGCGCTAGACTTTGTAGCCGCCTACGCGTCGGTCTGGTAGACATAGACCTTCTCCACGAACTCACGGATGATTTCGTCCAGCTTGCGGATACGGGTCTGTGCCTGTTCCAATTCACGCTTGCTGTCCCACAGGCTGCGGCTCAGTTCCTCCTGAGATTTCTTCGTGACCATTCGCACGAATTCGTCCTCATGCTCCCGCACATAAGTCGTGATGCTGCGGATGCCGTCCAGAAGCTGCTCCTCTATGACCGAGTTGCGGATTTGGTGAGAGGTACAGACGTGTTTGCCCTTCTTGCGGTAGGTGGCGCAGACCATGTACTCGCTCTGTGGGAGGTTTCGTCCGCGCACCTGGTACAGTTTGCTGCCGCAGTCGGAGCAGAACACCATGCCGGAGAGGATTGGCATCTCTCCCACCGGCGTCCAACGGCGTCTGCCGTTTCGGATGCGCTGCACGATAAATATGTCTCTCACGACTTCTGCTGCAGTCTCGTCTATCACCCAGTGGGTCTTGTCTTGCGGGTCCTTGACATAGCCGTATGGCGAGTTGGTGCAGAGCGGTTTTCCGGCCTGCCCCTTTGCCTTGAACACAGCGCGTATCTTACGGCTGGTGTCCTTGGCATAGAACTCATTGAAAATGTTGATGAATGGAGTCATGTCGTTCTCCGCCTGGTTGTCGCTGTCCACACCGTTGTTGATGGCGATGAAGCGGACATCTGCGTTGGGGAATACCATCTCGGTGTACATCCCCACCTTGAGGTAATCTCTCCCCAGGCGGCTCATATCCTTGACGATGATCGTGCCGAC
>CANQTR010000028.1 GCA_947626805.1 uncultured Clostridia bacterium | reverse complement strand
GAAAACCGGCGACAGCGGACTGCTGACCGAGCAGGCGGAATACCTGTCCTCCCCGCCGCTGACCGGGGAAAACGAACGCTACGAACTGCCGGCGCGTAGTTTCCTGAGCGAAAGCGTGCTGTTGCACTGCCTCCGGGCGTTTTCGCGGGCGGACCGGCGGGGGGCACACGGGCTGTTGCTGATGGGCAGTTGCGACTGGAACGACGCCTTCTCCGCCGTCGGCGCGGAGGGGCGGGGGGAAAGCGTCTTTTCGACGTTCCTGTACGTCGTGGCGGCGAAAGCCTTTCTGCCGCTGCTCGCGGAACGCGACGAAAACGCGGCGGCGGACCTGCGGCGCACGGCGGACGAACTGCTCGCCAACGCGGAACGCTGCGCTTTCGACGGCGACCGCTACCTGCGGGCGTTCTGCGACAACGGCGAGGTGCTCGGAAAGGAAGGGAACGCGGAATGCGCCGTCGATATCCTCTCGCAAGCGTTCGCCCTGTTCGCCGGCGCGAACGAGGAGAACTGCCGCAAAGCGCTGGATACGGCGGAAAAGCGGCTGTACGACCCGCATGAGCGCATCCTGATGCTGTTCAACCCGCCGTTCGACGGGGGCGACGTCCCGGCGGGATATATCCGGGGCTATCCGCCCGGCGTCCGCGAAAACGGCGGGCAGTACACCCACGCCGCCATCTGGGGCGCTTTGGCGTTCCTCCGCGTGGGCAAGGTCGAGACCGCGCTCGACCTGCTGACCGGCATCAACCCGCTCAACCGCGCCGTCACGCGCGTCGAAGCCGAACGCTACCGCGCCGAGCCGTACGCCCTGTGCGCGGACATCTACACCGGACAGCACCTCGGTCGGGGCGGCTGGAGTTGGTACACCGGGTCCGCGGCGTGGTACTACAAGGTGTTCGTCGAGGACGTGCTCGGCGTGCGCCTGTCCGCCGGGGGGCGTATCCTCAACCTGCACCCCCGTATCCCGTTCGAACTGACCCTTCGCCTGCACGGGACGACGCATCTCCGCGTTTCGTCCGAACTGGACACCACCCTCGACGGCAGTCCGGCGCAATTCCCCGTGACCCTGCTCGACGGCGACCACACGGTCACGTTCCGCCTGGAATAGCCGTTTGAAAGAAAAATTTTTCGAAAAAAGTCGAAATTTCCCGCCGCGGACAACGGTTTTCCCGCCGCGGCGGGGATTTCCCGAGCCGCCGAATTTTCGCGCGCGAACGCGAAAATTCGGCTTTTTTCGACCGATTTTTTCGAGTTTTGGAGCATTCACCAAAAACGGCGTGTTGATATTGTTGACTTTTACCATTGATTTTTTTTGAAAAACCTCTTGCGAATCGCGAAAAAAAAGTGTATACTATATGCAATCATTGTAGACTTGGGTAAACTCGGGGGAAGTGCGGGATTCGGTCGGCGGAACCGGTCGAACGGGCGGACCTCCGGGCGGACTTCGGAAAGGGCGGCGGTGATATGGGCGCGGCAAAAACCATTCGAATCGCGATTGACGGACCCTCCGGTTCCGGCAAAAGCACGCTCGCCCGCCGTTTGGCAAAGGCTCTGGGGTTCGTGTACATCGACACCGGCTCCCTCTACCGGGCCATCGGTCTGGTCGCCGCGCGAGCGGGCGTCCCGCCGGAAAAGCCGGAGGGCGTTTGCGCTCTCCTGCAAGGGCTGGATTTGGAGATGCGGCTGGAGGACGGCGGGAGCGCCGTCTATCTCGACGGGCAAAAACTCGGCGACGAGATTCGGACCACCCTCGTGACGCAATACACCTCGCAAGTCTCCAAGATTCCGCAAGTCCGCGCGTTCCTGCTGGAGACCCAGCGCGAAACCGCGCGAAGGTACAGCGTCGTCATGGACGGGCGGGACATCGGCACCGTCGTTCTGCCGGACGCGCAACTCAAGCTCTTTCTTTCCGCCTCGCCGGAAACGCGCGCCGAGCGCCGGTGCGCCGAACTGCTCGCGAAGGGCGAACAGGTGACGAAGGAGCAGGTCCTCGCCGATTTGCGTTGGCGGGACGAAAACGACCAAAAACGGGAAATCGCCCCCGCGAAACCCGCGCCGGACGCCGTTTTTCTGGACAATTCCGGTCTGGACCCGGAGGAGACCCTGCAAGCGGCCCTCGCCATCGTGCGCGAACGGCTCGGCGATTCGCCGGCGTCGGTCTGACCGCGGAAATGAGCCTGTACGGTCTTGCAAGGGCGCTGGTGAGCGGGGTGTTCCATGTGCTGTACCGCGTCCGCGTCGTCGGGCGGGAGAACGAACCGGCGGAAGGCGCTTACGTTTCCGTCGCGAACCACATCTCCTTTCTCGACCCGGTCCTTGTTTCCGTCGCGCTGCGAAGAAAGCAACGGTTCCTCGCCAAGCGGGTTTTGACGACCCACGCCGCGCTGCGCGCGGTATTTCGGGTGTTCGACGTGCTGGTCGTGCAGGAAGGCGAAAGCAACTTCACCGCGCTGCGGGAGGCAATCAAGACCCTGCGGGAGGGTCGGTGTATCGGGCTGTTCCCGCAAGGAAAGCGGATTCCGGGCGAGGACCCGCTCCCGGAGCAGGCGATGGGCGGTCTCGTCGTCATCGCAAACGGCGCGAAGGCGCCGGTGCTGCCGGTCAGTATCATCGTCAAAGGGAACAAACCGCGTCCCTTCCGAAAGACCCTGATTCGCATCGGGGAACCCATTCCCTACGAGGTCTACCATGCGGAAGAGCAGGCGAACGGGCGGAATGCCGCCGCCGCGTTCTGCTTCGCGCAAGTCTGCGGACCGGTCGCGGAGGGCAGCCGATGAGAACTTTGCGTGTCGCCGCGCACGCCGGATTCTGTCCCGGCGTTTCCCGCGCGGTCGGACTGATGGAGAAAGCGCTCGCGGAGCGGGCGTCGGGTCAGCGCAAAGGCGAAGTGTATTGCCTCGGCGAACTGATTCACAACCGGGTCTTTACGGATTCCCTGCGCGCGCGGGGCGTACATTTCATCCAACCGGGCGACCTTTCCGATTTGCCGCCGGACGCGCGGGTGCTGATCCGTGCCCACGGCACGACGGAAGAGATATACCGCGCCCTTCGGGAGAGCGGCGTCGACTGTATCGACGCGACCTGCCCGTATGTGCGGAAATTACATGAAATCGCGGCGTCCGCCGTCGGGGCGAAGTTCCTCATCATCGGCGACAGGAACCACCCGGAAGTGCAGGGCATCGTCAGCGCCGCACCCGGCGAAAGCGCCGTATACAGCGGCCTTTCCGAACTGGAAGCGGCTTTCCCGGACCGGGAAATGCGGGAAGAACCGGCCGTCCTCGCCGTGCAGACGACGTTCGACACGGAGGAATGGCGGAAATGCCGGCTCTTCCTCGAAGGAATCTTTCGAAAAATAAAAATTTATGATACCATATGCTCGGCGACCGAGGACCGCCAAAAAGAGGCCCGCGCGCTTGCCGCAACGTCCGATTTGACGGTCGTGGTCGGTTCTCCGAACAGTTCGAACACCGTCAAACTGTTCCATATCGCGCTGGAGACCGGCAGGGACGCCGTGCTTGTGGAACGCGCCGCGGACCTTGAGGCGCTCCGTCCCCGTATCCGGGCGGCGGCATCTATTTCAATCACTGCAGGAGCGTCCGCTCCGGGTAGTATCATTCAGGAGGTTAGAAACACTATGGAAGAAATTCAGAATGAAGAAACCAGCTTTGCAGAGCTGCTGGAGGCGTCATTCAAGACATTACATGCGGGAGATAAAGTCACAGGCACGGTTTCCGCGGTCAGCCCCACGGAGCTGAAGGTGGACCTCGGAACCAAGCACACCGGCATTCTCGCCTATGACGAAATCACCGATGAGGGCGGCATCGACCTGACCGAAAAGTATCACGTCGGCGACCCGATAGACGTCATCTGTATCAAATTCAGCGATTCGGACGGCACCGTCCAACTCTCCAGCAAGCGGCTCGACATTGCAAAGAACTGGGAATCCATCAAAGCGGCGCACGAATCCGGCGAGTTCCTCACCGGCGTCGTCAAGGAAGTCATCCGCAAGGAGGACGGCTATGCGGGCGTCGTGGTCAACAAGGGCACTTCCCGCGTCTTTATCCCCGCGTCGCAGACCGGTATCGCCAAGGGCGAACCGCTCGAACCGCTCAAGGGGCAGCGCGTCACGTTCAAAATCATCGACATCAACGAGGAGCGCAAGCGCGCCGTCGGCTCGATTAAGGCTGTGCAGCGCGCCGAAAAGAAGCAGGCGGAGGAAGAATTCTATAAGAGCCTCGAAGTCGGGCAGAAGTTCGTCGGTACGGTCCGCGCCATCATGAACTACGGCGCGTTCGTCAACATCGGTCCGGTCGACGGCATGGTGCACATCTCCGAACTGTCCTGGGGCAGGCTCCGTCCGCCGGCAGAGGTCCTCACCGTCGGGCAAAAGCTCAACGTTTTCATCAAGCATTTCGACCCGGAGACCAAGCGCATCTCGCTCGGCTACAAGACCCCGGAAAACGACCCGTGGAAACTGTTCACGGACCAGTATTCCATCGGCGACGTGGTGGACGTGAAGGTCGTTTCGCTTATGCCGTTCGGCGCGTTCGCGGAAATCATTCCCGAACTGGACGGTTTGATTCACAACAGCCAAATCTCCGATAAGAACGTCACGAACCCGGCGACGGTCCTGAAGGTCGGCGACAAGGTCAAGGTCAAAATCGTCGGAATCGATTTGGAGAATAAGCGGATCAATCTGTCCATCAAAGCGCTTTTGGAGGAGGCCCCGGCGGACGAAGTTCCGGCGGACGAAGTTCCGGCGGAGGAGGCTCCGGCGGAGGAAGTCCCCGCGTCTGAGGACGCTTCCGAGCAGTAACCCGTTCCCATTCGTTCGATTTTCCCGGCGCGAAAGCGCCGGGAATCTTTTTTATGCGGTTTCCGGCAGGAAAGTTTTTGATTTTCACCTTGATTTTTCATCTCCTGTATATTATAATAGAGGTGATTTCTCATGGTATGGGAGCTGTTGCTCTGTCTCTTCGCCGCTATCGGGATTCTGGCGGTCGGTTTAGAGGTGTTCCGGCTGTTCGGCAAACGCCGGGTGCGGTTCACCTGCCTGCTGTTCGGCGATGAGGCAAAGGACGCGTGGGACGGTCGGACGTATCAAATCGTCCTGCTCTGCCGGTCGGAACTGCAGGAGGAAGAATTGCTCCGCCGCCTGTCCGACGGGGAAAAGCGAAGGATATACATCAGAAGGTGGTGAAAACGCGGGTGGACGAATTCCTGGAAGGCGTCGTCGACGAGGTGGTCTATACCAACCCGGAAACCGGCTACACGGTATGCGTGCTGGATTGCGCCGGCGAACCGGTCACACTGGTCGGCACCATGCCGTTCCTCGGGGAGGGGGAGACCGTCAAGGTCCACGGCAACTGGACCGTCCACCCGACGTTCGGACGGCAGTTCCGCGTGGACTCGTTCGAAAAGAAACTGCCCGATTCGGCCGACGCCATCTACCGCTATCTAGCGTCCGGGGCGTTGCGGGGCGTCGGTCCGGTGCTTGCGGAACGGCTGATTCACCGGTTCGGGGCGGAAGCGCTCGACGTCATCGAACATCACCCCCGCTGGCTGTGCGAGATTCGGGGCATTTCCCCGAAGAAGGCGGACGAACTGCACGAGGCGTTCACGCAACAGTTCGGGCTCCGTTCGGTCATGCTCGCGTTCGGGGACTTCTTCGGTCCGACGCTTTGCGTTCGCATCTTTAAGCACTACGGCGCGGCGGCGGTCGACCTGATTCGGCAGAACCCGTATCGGCTCTGCACGGAAATCGACGGGATTGGGTTCCGTTCGGCGGACCGCCTCGCGCAATCGCTGGGCGTCGCGCCGGACGCGGAGGAGCGCCTGCAGGCGGGGATTTGCAGTATGCTCGACAGCGCGGCGTTCCAGAACGGACATTGCCGCGTGCCGGAGGACCTGCTTTGCGCCCAGACGGCGAAAACGCTGGAAGTCCCGGAACCGGCCGTGCGCGGGGCGCTTTCCGCGCTTTCGGAGGAAAAGGTGCTGATTCGCACGGAAGAGGACGGGACCGTGTTCTACGCCTCACAGGCGCTGTACACGGCGGAGCGGTACATCGCGGCCAAACTGGTCCTGCTCGCCGGGGAAAAACGGCCGTTCACCCCCGCCGGGATTCCCGGACGTATCGACGCGCTCGAACGGGAGGGCGGCATTACCTACGCCGAGGAACAGCGGCAGGCAATCACCTACGCCGTGACCGAGGGCGTGACCGTCGTCACCGGCGGACCCGGCACCGGGAAAACCACGGTCATCAAGGCAATCCTGCAACTGTTCGACGACCTGAAGCTGGACTGCATGCTCGCGGCACCCACCGGGCGCGCGGCGAAACGAATGAGCGAGGCGTCGGGGCGGGAGGCGAAAACCATTCACCGCCTGCTGGAAACCGGCTTTACGGAGGACCGTCAGACCCATTTTCAGCGCGGCGAGGACAACCCGCTCCCCTGCAAGGCGCTTATCATCGACGAGATGTCCATGGTCGACACGCTGCTGCTCGAAGCGCTGTTGCGGGCGGTCAAGCCGGGCACGTTCGTCGTCTTTATCGGGGACGTCGACCAGCTTCCGTCGGTCGGACCGGGCAATTGCCTTGCGAACCTCATCGATTCGGGCCGGTTCGCGGTCGTGCGGCTGCACCATATCTTCCGGCAGGCGGAAAAAAGCCTCATTATTCGGAACGCCCACCGTATCAACCGCGGCGAAATGCCGCTGCTTTCCGTGCGGGACAGCGATTTCTTCTTCCTCGAACGGCACGGCGCGGACGCGGTGCGGGACACGTTGCTGCAACTTTGCGCGGTGCGCCTGCCGAAACGGTACGGGGTAGACCCGTTCGAGGACATTCAAATCATCTGCTGGACCCGCAAAGGGCCGCTCGGCACGGCCGAACTGAACGCCGCCCTGCAGGAAACGCTCAATCCGCCCGCCCCCGGCAAGCGGGAAAAACGGGCCGGTTCGCGCGTCTTTCGCGAGGGGGACAAGGTCATGCAGATTCGCAACAACTACGACCTGCTCTGGCGGCGCGCGAACGACGCGGGGAACCGCGTCGACGGCGCCGGGGTGTTCAACGGCGACATCGGGCGTATCCGACGCATCGACCCGCAAGGCGAAGCCCTGCTGATTGACTTCGACGACCGGGTATGCGCCTATGATTTCTCCCTGCTCGACGATTTGGAACTCGCCTACGCTATCACGACGCACAAAAGCCAAGGGAGCGAATACCGTTTCGTGCTGATTCCCGCGTTCGAAGCGGCTTACCCGCTCATGACGCGCAACCTGCTCTACACGGCGGTGACGCGTGCGCGGGAGATGGTCTGCGCCGTCGGGGACCCGAAAACGTTCGCCGTCATGGTCGGAAACGACCGCAAGCCAGTCCGATTCACCGCCCTGCCGGGCATTCTGCAACAGGTATGACGCGCAAAAAGCCGGATTGGCAGTCCTTGCGGCTTCGCCTGTTTCCCCAGCCGTGCGTGCTTTGTCAGAACGGCGCGTGCGTCACGCCGATGCCGATTTGCCCGGATTGCGCCGACCGTTTCCGCGCGCTGTTGCGCGAGCCGTGCGGGGTTTGTTCCCGCCCGGCGTCCGAGTGCGACTGCCTGAAGAAACAGCACCTGCACGCCCTGTTCTGGTATCGCAGCCCGGATTCCAGGCGAATCGTCCGGTCGCTGAAGTACCGGGCGGACCGCGCGGAGGCGCGTGCGCTGGGGGAACTGCTCGCGTCGCTCTGCACCGGGCGGTACGACGCGGTGACGTATGTGCCGCGAAACCGTGCGCGCGTCCGGCAGTACGGGTACGACCAGGCGCGGTTGCTCGCGCAAGCGGTCGCGGACCGTCTGGAACTGCCGTTGCTCGACACGCTCGTCAGCCGTTCCGCGGTCGAACAGAAACTGCTTTCCGCGTCCCAGCGGGAAAAGAGCATGCGCGGGCGGTACGCCGTCCTGCCGACCGCCGTCGCGCTGTATCCGCGCCTGTTGCTGGTCGACGACGTGTCCACCACGGGCGCCACCTTGCGCGCTTGCGCGTCCCTGTTGCGGCAGGCGGGCGCGCGGACCGTCACCCTCGCGTCGCTCGCAAAGACCCCGCAATCGCAAAAGTAAACCACCCGAAAGAGAGGGAAAAAGCCGTGCTGCCGTCCGAAACCTGTTCCGTCCTGTGCGCGGGCGATTTGGAAATCGCCGTCGGGCTCCTGCAAAACGGGATCTGCCTGCGCCGCGTGACCGACCGCAAGTCCGGTCGCCGCTTTCTGCAGTCGGACGCCCCGTTGCTCACGCTGACCGCCCGCCGAACCGGCGGGGACGAACTGCTGACCGTTTCCTCCGACGAGGGCTGGGGACGGGTGAACGCGTCCGTCACGGAAATCGCCGGGACCTTCACGCTGTCCGGCCACGCCCGACTGCCCGGCGTCACGGTGGTGCTGACCGCGTTCCTGTTTGACGGGCGCGTCGAATGGACGGTGCAGCTGCACAGCGAGAACCCGTCCTATACGCTCTACGCCTGCGATTACCCCATCCTCTCCTTCCGCACCTGCAACCGCACGAAGGTGTTCTTCCCCTACGGTTGCGGCGAGGTCTATCCCGCCATGCGGACCTTTTCCTCCCGGCAGAATTACCCGTCCTACGGCGCGTCGATGCAGTATTTCGCCGTCTGGCACACCGGCGCGGGCCGGGGTATCTACTACGGTCTGCACGACCCCGCGCCGGCGTATAAGCAGCTGGAATACCGCAAGGACGCGAACGACCCGGTCGCCCGCCTGAAGGCGACCATGCCCTTGCGGGACATCGACCGCGCCCGCAATTCCCAAACGCTCGAGGGCCGTGCGGTCTGGCAGGTATTCGACGGCGACTGGTACGACGCCGCGCACCTCTACCGGGCGTTCTGCGAACAGAGCGCCTCATGGCTCCCCGAACGGAAGGACGGCAGGCGGACCGACACCCCGGAATGGCTCCGCACCAACCCACACTGGTGGCGCAAGCGCATGCAGTGGGATACGTCCTTCGCCGACGAACTGCTCGACGCGGAGGCGGACCTCGGGCTTTCGACGGTCAGCCCGGTCCACCTGTACGACTGGTTCCAAATCCCCTACGATACGAATTACCCCCACTATTTCCCCGCGAAAGACGCGTTCCTGCCGGGCATTCGGCGCCTGCAGGCGCGCGGAATGCGGGTCATGCCGTACCTCAACGGGCGGCTGTGGGACACGCACGACCGGGGCAAGGAGGACTGGATGTTCACCTCCGCCGCCCTGCCGAACTGCACGAAAAAGCGGGACGGCAAACCGTTTCTGGAGGTCTACCCGACCAGCAAGATCGAACTTGCCATCATGTGCCCCTCGACGGCGCTCTGGCAGGAAACGCTCGCGAACCTGGTCGACCGGCTGTGCGGCGAATGCGGGGTCGACGGCGTCTACCTCGACCAAATCGGCGCCGCGCGCCCCTATCCGTGCGAGGACCGCACCCATTCCCACCGCCCGGGCGGGGGGAGCTGGTGGGTCGAAAGTTACCGCAACCTGCTCGACCACGTTCGCCGCACCCTGCCGGACGGGGGCTTTCTCGCCACGGAATGCACGTCCGACCCGTATATGAAGGACATACAGGCGTACCTTTCGTGGATTTGGATTAAAAACGACCAGGTCCCCGCCTTTATGGTCGTTTACAACGACTATGTGACCGTGTTCGGGCGGTGCTACGACTACGCCCCCGACGCGGCGGGGCAGGATATCCTCGCCGCCCAGTCGCTGACCTTCGGGGAGCAGATGGGCTGGATAAAACCGGAGGTCTATCGGACGCTGAAGCACAAGGCGTTCTACCGCAAGTGCGTCCGCGCCCGCGAAGCGCTCGGCAGTTACTTCTACGACGGGCGGCTATTGCGTTCGCCGGTCATTCGGGATACGCGCCGCGTCCGCACGACCAAAATGCAGTTCGAGGCTTACGGCGGACTGCTCGAACATACCGCGACGTTCTCGGAACTTTGGGAACGGCGGGACGGGGAAACCCTGCTGCTTTTGCTCAACGCTTCCCCGCGGGAAACGGCGCCGACGCTGACCCTCTCCCTGCCGGACGGCGTTTACCTGCCGCACGGGGACCTGACCGAGCCGGTCCGCGTCGAAAACGGGACGCTGACGGCGACCCTGCCCCCGCTTTCGGTATCGTGGATTCTATTTTGAAAAAAGGAGGCGTCTGCCCATGGAGCGCGGCGAAAAAAAGGGACTGTTCTACCCGGACGTCCTGTTTGAAAACATTTACGAAATCACGCCGGACTTCCTTCGCGCGAACGGCGTTCGGGGTATGCTTCTGGACCTCGACAACACCATCGCCCCCTACGAAATCGAACAGCCAACCGACGAGATGAACGCGTGGTTCAACGCCCTGCGCGACGCGGGCATCCGCCTCGCTTTCGTTTCCAACAACCACGGCGACCGCGTGACGCGGTTCAACCGCACATGGGCTATCCCGCAATTCTGCAAGGCGGGCAAACCCTCGCCGAAAGGCATGCGGCTCGCGCTCCGGCAACTCGGGCTCACGCCGGAGGAAACGGTCTCCCTCGGCGACCAAATCTTCACCGACTGCGTCGCCGCCCACCGCGCGGGACTTCGGTTCTACATCGTTCCGCCCATCCGCGACAGGCAAAGCCTGTTCTTCCGGTTCAAGCGGTTTCTGGAGCGGCCGTTCGTCCGTCCGTTCCGGCACTACCGCCTCTACCTCTCCAAAACCGACAGTATGCCGCACCGTCAGAAAGGACGTGATTTGACATGAGCGCACATTTCGGACCCGGCGGGAACTCCGACGAATTCCGCCGCGCCGGCTGGAAATCCACGCTGGACGCCCCCCGTTTCGTCGCCTCCTGCGGGCTCGACGCCTACGAATACGAGGCGGGACAGGGGATTTCCGCGACCCCCGAAACGCTTTCCGCCATCGGCAGGGAGGCGGTCGCCCACGGCGTGCGCATGTCCCTGCATACGCCGTATTTTGTCTCGCTTTCCTCCGTTGAGCCGGAAAAACGGCAAAAAAGCGTGGAATACCTCTATGAATCCGCCCGCGCGTCGGCGTGTCTCGGCGCGACGGTCATGGTCGTGCACACCGGTTCCGCCGCGAAAATCTCCCGCGAGACCGCGATGGCGTACGCGACCGACACGCTCCGGCAGGCGGACGAAATGCTCGCGGAAAACGGCTTTTCCGTCAAGCTCGGATTGGAAACCATGGGCAAACTGAACCAACTCGGCACGCTCGACGAGGTCCTGACGCTCTGCAAACTGTCCCCCCGGTTTGTCCCGGTCGTGGATTTCGGGCATATCAACGCCCGCGAACAGGGAATCCTGCGCGCGGAGGACGATTTCAAGCGCATTTTCGACCGCATCGCCGAAGAACTCGGACCGGAGGCGGCGGAAACTCTGCACTGTCACTTCTCCCGCATCGAATACACCGAGAAAGGCGAAAAACGGCACCTGACCTTCGCCGACGAGACATTCGGACCGGACCACCGCCCGCTGCTGCGCGCGGTCGTTTCGCTGGGCGTTTCCCCGACGTTCATCAGCGAATCCGCCGGGACGCAATCCGAGGACGCCCGCGCCATGCAGGCGTACTACCGTTCGCTATGAACTGGAAAGCGACCCTGCGTTCCCTCCCGCGGCGGACGTGGTTCCGCGTGCTCGTCGGCGTTCTCGCGTTCCTGCTGCTCGCGGTGCTGGTCTGCAACCTGATCGTCCTGTTTTCCGCGTCCCCGTTGCGGGCGACGCGGGAGGAACTCGCGTCGGACGGGACAAGTTTCGACTGCATTCTCGTCCCCGGCGCGCGCGTACACCCGGACGGCAGGCTCTATCCGGTCCTGCAGGACCGCATGGACACCGGGCTTTCCCTGTTGCGGGACGGTTACGCGGACTTCCTGCTGCTCTCCGGCGACTCGGAGGACCCGGACGCGTATGACGAAGTCGGCGCGATGGCGGTCTACGCGGAGGCGGCGGGCGCGGCGGAAACGCAAATTCTACAGGACCCGCTCGGTCTTTCGACTTACGAAAGCCTTTGGCGGGCAAAATATGTATATCACGCCGAAAGCGTTCTCATCGTCACGCAATCCCTTTTCCTGCCCCGCGCGCTCTACCTCGCCGACCGGCTGGGACTGCGGTGCAATGGGGTCGCGACGGAACTGAAGGTCTACGGCGTCCGAAACTACCTGCGGGAACCCGTCGCGCGCGTCAAAGCGGTCTGGGACGGCATTTTCCTGCCCGACCCGACCTAAGGAGGCAAAAAACGCATGAAATTCGAAGAACTTACCGTCCACACGACCACCCCGGGGAGCGAACTGGTCGGCGGCGTCCTGCTCGCGGCGGGGGTCACCTGCTTTGTGACCGAGGACCACAACGACCTTCTGCAAATCATCGAAGAAAAGTCCATTCCCTTCGACTACATCGAGGAGGACCTTCTGCGGGACCCCGGTGACGTGCGGGTCAAGGTCTACCTGCCCCACAACGAGCAGGGGCGTCTGCAAAAGGCGGAGATTCTCGCGGGGCTGGAAAAACTCCGGCGGGAATCGGACCTCGACGTAGGGACCCTGCAGACCGATTTTTCGGAGGTCGACGAGGAGGATTGGGCGAACAACTGGAAACAGTATTTTCATCCCCTGCCCATCGGCAGGCGGTTCGTCGTCAAGCCGACGTGGGAAACCTACGAAGGGGACGACCGCGTCGTGCTGGAAATCGACCCCGCCTCCTCCTTCGGGAGCGGACAGCACGAAACGACGGCGCTCTGTTTGGAGGAACTCGAAACCCTGCCGCTGGAAGGCGCGTCCGTGCTCGACATGGGCTGCGGGAGCGGTATCCTCGGCATCGGAGCCGCCCTGCTGGGCGCGGCGGACGTCGTCTGCGTCGACATCGAGCAAATCGCGGCGGACACGGCGGCGAAGAACGCGCAAATCAACCGCATTGCGGACGGCGTGCTGAAAACCTATTGCGGCAACGTCCTGACCGACCCGTCGCTGTGCGACGCGGTGCTGGACGCGGAACGGTACGACGTCGTCCTCGCGAACATCGTCGCGGACGTCATCATCGCCATGCTGCCGCTGTTCAAACGCGCGCTCAAGCCCGGCGGGACGCTGCTGTGTTCGGGAATCCTGTCCACCCGGCGGGAGGAAGTGCTTTCCGCCGCGCGGGAGCAGGGATTCGCCGTCCGCGATTCGCGGGAAAAGAACGACTGGGCGGTGCTGGTATGCGGGAAGTAGAGAAGCGAATGCGGGAGCTGGAGCGGCTTTTGGAGTACCATTCCCGGCTCTACTACGAACTGGACGCCCCGGAAATCGAGGACGCCGAATACGACCGCCTCTTTCGCGAACTGCAGGACCTCGAACGGGAAAACCCGCGCCTCGCCTCCCCTACGTCCCCGACCAAGCGGGTCGGCGGTCGGGTGGCGGAACGGTTCGAAAAGGTCCGGCATCAGGGCAGTATGGGGTCGCTTTCGGACGTGTTTTCCGAGCAGGAGTTCCGCGCCTTCGACGCGCGGGTGCGGGAAGTCGCGCCGGACGCGGTCTACTGTGTGGAGTACAAGTTCGACGGCCTTTCGGTCGCGCTGGAGTACCGCGACGGGAAGTTCGCGCGGGGGCTGACCCGCGGGGACGGGGTCTACGGCGAGGACGTGACGGACAACCTCATGACCGTCCGCAGTCTGCCGCTGACCCTCCGCCAGCCAATCCCGCACCTGATTGTCCGCGGGGAAGTCTATATGCCGAAAAAGGTGTTCGCCGCCCTCAACGCCTCCCGCGAGGAGGACGGGGAAAAGCCGTTCGCCAACCCCCGCAACGCCGCCGCGGGCTCTCTCCGCCAACTCGACAGCCGGCTTTGCGCCGCAAGAAAACTGGACGTGTTCGTGTACAACGTGCAGCTCTGCTCCGAGCCGCTCCCGCCGACGCATTACGACGCGCTGGAATGGCTTCGCGGGCTGGGATTCCCGGTGTCGCCGGACAACCGCCGGTGCCGGAACGCGGACGAAGTCGTCGCCCGTATCCGCGAAATCGGCGCGTCCCGCCCGCACCTGCCGTTCGACATCGACGGCGCGGTCGTCAAGGTGGATTCCTTCGCCGCGCGCGAGGAACTCGGCGAGACCGTGTCCGTCCCCCGCTGGGCGGTCGCCTATAAATACCCGCCGGAAACGGCGAAAACCGTCGTCCGCGCCATCGAAATCCAGGTCGGGCGGACCGGGGTGCTGACGCCCCGCGCGGCGATGGAACCGGTGTCGCTCGCCGGGTCGACGGTGTCCTACGCGACGTTGCACAACGCGGATTATATCGCCGAAAAGGACATTCGCGTCGGCGATACGGTCCTGCTGCACAAAGCCGGGGACATCATTCCGGAAATCCTTTCCGTCGTCCCGTCCGAACGTCCGGCGCATACGACGCCGTTCCGCATGCCGGCGGTCTGCCCCTCCTGCGGGGAACCGGTCTACCGCGAGGACGGCGAAGCGGCGACCCGTTGCGTCAACCCGGACTGCCCCGCCCAACTCGAGCGGAGCGTCATCCATTTCGTTTCGCGCGACGCGATGGGCATCGACTACCTCGGCGCGAGCAACGTCCGCGCCATGATCGCGGGCGGACTGCTGCAGAGCGCCGCCGACCTCTACACGCTCACCAAGGAGGACATCCTTTCCCTCGGCAGCGGCTACGGCGAAAAGAGCGCGTCGAATATCCTTTCCTCCATCGAAAAAAGCAAGCAGGCGGGGCTGGCGCGGCTGCTGTTCGCGCTCGGGATCCGCCACATCGGGGAAAAAGCGGGGCAATTGCTCGCCGCCGCGTTCCCGGACCTCGCGGCGCTCCGCGCGGCGGACCGCGATACGCTGCTTGCCATCGACGAAATCGGACCGGAAAGCGCGGATTCCCTCCTGCGTTTCTTCCAAAGCGAGCACGCGCGGACCCTGCTCGACCGCCTGCAGGCGGCGGGGGTCTCCACCGTCAGCAAGCACGAACGCACCGGCGACGCGCTCGCCGGAAGGACCGTCGTCTGCACCGGCACCCTGCCGACGCTCAAGCGAGCGGAGGCGGAGGCGCTTATCCGCGCAAACGGCGGGAACCCGTCCTCCTCCGTTTCCAAAAAGACCGATTTCGTCCTCGCCGGGGCGGACGCGGGAAGCAAACTGACCAAAGCGCAATCCCTCGGCATTCGCATTCTCAACGAAGCGGAATTCCTCGCACTGATTGGGGAATCCCGTTCCGATACCAACTGAAAACCACCCGAAAGGACAGAATTCTCATGGCAAACACCGATTTCTCTCGTCTACCCGTCTACGCCGAAGCGGAGGTCGTCGTCTGCGGCGGCGGGACCGCCGGGGCGTTCGCGGCAATCGCGGCGGCTAACGAAGGGCGCTCCGTCCTGCTCGTCGAGCAGTTCGGCACGCTCGGCGGCACCGCGACCGCCGGTCTGACCACCCCGCTGATGCACACCCACATCGACGGCAACCCCCACAGCTCCTACATCTACCCGCTCCTGCAGCAGAAACTGCTGGCGATGGACGCCGCAAACCCGGAGGGCAACCGATTCGACCCGCTGCTGCTGGGCGTCGCGCTCGAGCAACTGTGCGTGGAATCCGGGGTAAAACTGCTCTACCACACGTTTATCCCCGAGGTCGTGACCGAAAACGGCAGAATCACCGCCGTCGTCATCGCCAACAAAGCCGGGCTTTCGCTGGTGAAGGGTAAAATTTTTATCGACGCGACCGGCGACGGCGACGTCAGCGTGCGGGCGGGCGCCGCCTACAACAAGGGCAACCCGGAAACCGGCAAGAACCAGCCGATGTCCCTGCGCTACATCATCGACAACGTGGATTTCGCCGCGCTGAACGACTTCTTCCGCGAACAAATCGAAAAGACCGGCGTCGACCGCAACGCCTACGCCAACCCGAACGGACTGGATATGTACGCGGACTGCTGCAAGAGCAATCCCCCCGTCACGCTGACCGCCGTCTTTGAGGAAGCCGTCGCAAACGGCGACCTGACCCCCGAGGACTACTTCTACTGGCAGGCGTTCGGTCTGCCCGGTCGGAAGGGTTCCGTCGCGTTCAACTGCCCGGAATTCTTCGACCGCGTCGACGGCACGAACCCGGAGGACCTGACGCTCGCGCAAGTCAACGGCAAGAAGGCGGTCGTCCGGCAGCTCGCGTTCTACAAGAAGTATTTCAAGGGCTTTGCGGACGCGTACATCGCCGAAATCGCCGCGATGGTCGGCATTCGCGAAAGCCGGGAAATCGTGACCGACTACATCCTGACCGCCGAGGATATCCTCCGCAAGCGCAAGTTCCCGGATATGTTCTGCCAATGCAACTATCCGATTGACATTCACGGCGCGGTCCTGCAAAACCGTTATCTGGTTGACGAACCGGTCGACAGCAAGCCGTGGTATGAGATTCCGTTCGGCTGTCTGCAAGTCAAGGACGTGGAAAACCTGCTGGTTTGCGGGCGGTGCATGGGGACGGATTTCATCGCGGAGGCAAGCAGCCGTATTCAAATCGTCGCCCGGTCGTCCGGCGAGGCGGCGGGCATCGGCGCGGCGCTGTCCTTGCGGGACGGCGTTTCCGTGCACCGGGTCGACGGCGCCGCCGTTCGGGAAATCATGGTCGCCCGCGGCGCGGAATACGCGAAATAACGCAAAAAAAGAATGCCGTGCGGGTCGGAAAGGACGCGCGCGGCATTTTTTCTGTTTGCACCGGGGGGGTCAAAACGTCCCTTCGCGGTTTGCGGACAGGACAATGGTTTCGGCGCACTTCACGCCGTCGATTGCGGCGGAAACGATTCCGCCCGCGTAGCCCGCGCCCTCGCCGATGGGGTAAAGACCGGCGAGCGACGGCGACTGCATGGTTTCCCCGCGCAAGATGCGAATCGGGGAGGTGCTTCGGCTTTCTACGCCGGTCAGCACCGCGTCCGGGCGGTCAAATCCGCGTAACTTGCGCCCGAACAGCGGCAACGCCTCCGCGAGCGAAGCGGAAACGAATGCGGGCAGGAACGCCCGCAGGTCACACGGCGTGACGCCGCGGGAATAGGTCGGCCGCACGCTGCTGAACGCCGTACTCGCCTGCCCCGCGAGGAAATCCCCGACGGTTTGCGCCGGCGCGCGGAATCCGCCCCCGCCCGCGCGGAACGCCGCCTGTTCGAGTTCCCGCTGGAACGTCAGCCCCGCGAACAGCCCGTCCGGCAGGTCTGACGGCAATACCTCGCACAGCAGGGCGCTGTTGGCGTTTTCGCCGTCCCGCGCGTGATAACTCATGCCGTTCGTCACCACGCCGCCCGCCTCGGACGCGGCGGCGACCACCACCCCGCCCGGACACATACAGAACGTGTAGACCGTCCGCCCGTTCCGGGTATGCGCGACCAGTTTATAGTCCGCCGCCGGGAAACCGGGCAGCCGTTCCCGCCCGTATTGCGCGCGGTTGATGCAGGATTGCGGGTGTTCGATACGGACGCCGACGGAAAAGGGCTTGCGCTCCATCGGAATCCCTTGCGCGTGCAGGGCGCGGAAGGTGTCCCTTGCGGAATGTCCGACCGCGAGCACGACCGTCCCGCTCGAAACGGTCCCGCCGTCCGCACAGACCACGCCCCGCACGCGCCCGTCCGCCGCGAGCAGACCCGTCGCCTGCGTGCGGAAACGCACTTCCCCGCCGCGGGCGCAAATCTCCCGCCGCAAATTTTTCAGCACCTCGCGCAACAGGTCGGTCCCGATGTGCGGTTTGCTCTGCCAAAGCAGTTCCTCCGGCGCGCCGGCGGCGACCAACTGCTCAAGCACGAACGTCCCCCGAAAGGAACGGTCCTTGACCAGCGTATTGAGTTTTCCGTCCGAAAACGCGCCCGCGCCGCCCTCTCCGAACTGGATATTGCAGGACGGGTCGAGCACGCCCTCCCGGAAAAAGGTTTCCACCGCCGAAACGCGCTCCTCCAGCGGACCGCCCCGCTCCAGCACGATTGGACGCAATCCGCACCGCGCCAGCAGCAAAGCGCAAAAAATCCCCGCCGGACCGAACCCGACCACGACCGGACGTTCCGGCAACACCGCCCGCGCCGCCGGGAACCGATACGGGACCTCCTCCGGCGGAACGGACAGCGATTCCCCGCGCGTCCGCAGCAGGAAGTTTTCGGTTTCCGGGTCGGCAAAGCGCAGGTCCGCCGTCCAGACGAACACCGGCGTCCCGCGGGCGTCCACGGACCGCTTGCGCGGCAG
>CANQTR010000027.1 GCA_947626805.1 uncultured Clostridia bacterium | reverse complement strand
GTCAGTTTGAACGCCTTGACCTTTTTGGTGTAGGCGACGTGCGGTCCGGCGCACAGGTCGGTGAAGTCGCCCTGCCGATAGAAGGAAATCTCCGCGTCCTCCGGAAGGTCGTTGATGAGTTCGAGCTTGTACGGTTCGTCCTTCATCAGTTCAAGCGCCTCCGCGCGGGGCAGGGTAAAGCGCTCGATACGCAAATTCGCCTTGACGATGGCCTTCATTTCCGCCTCAATCGCGTCGAAGTCCTCCGCCGTGAAGGGCTTGCCGGCACAGTCGAAATCGTAGTAGAACCCGTTGTCGATGGCGGGACCGATGGCAAGTTTGGTGTCCGGGTAAAGGTGTTTGACGGCCTGCGCGAGGACATGCGAGCAGGAATGCCGCATGGTGCGTAGTTCGTCGTAGACAATGTCGCTCATGAATGGTCATATCCTTTCTGTAAACATGGGGGAAATTTCGCTTCCGCCGGGGGCGGCGAGCCGTTCAGCAACGCCCGCGCGGCGGCGGCGGCGCCGAAATACGGTTCGCGGTCGAGAACGAACAATTCCGCTTGCGGCGGGGTCTTTTCCCGCAGCAACGGAAGGGTCAGCGGGTCGCGGAACAGCCCGCCCGCGAGCGCGGCGCGGAAAGGTTCCCCGTCAAAGAAGCGCGCGGCGGCGGAAATGAGTTCGGCGACGTAATGCAGATGTTCGCGCAGAATGGCAAGCGCCGCCCCGTCGCCGTGCTCCCGCGCCGCCTCAAAAACCAGCGGCGCGTAGGTGGCGAACCGATTCTTGGTAAAATCGTTGATTTCGATGATGTGCGCGTGGCAGTCGCCGCCGAACCGCTCGTGCAACGCTTGCGCCAGCCAGCCGGGCTCGTCCCGACCGTCCATCGTGCGGAATACGTGCGCGAACGCGGCGCGGCCAATCTCGTAGCCGTTGCCCTTCAAATCAAACTGCCCGCACCCGCCGATACGGTACACCGCGTCCCCCCGACGGACGAAACAGGACGACCCGGTGCCGCAAATGACGGACACGCCGTCCTCCCCGTCCGGGAACGCCGCGTACAGGACGTTGATTCCGTCGTGCGAACAATCGACGGCGGCACGCGGATACGCGTTCCGAAGCGCCGAACGGAACCGGGGCGCGCAATCGCCCGCGGACAGCCCGGCGACCCCGGCGAATACCGCCGCGACCGCCTCCGACGGCACGCCCGCCTCCCGGCGGACCTCGTCAAAAGCGGAAAGCAACAGACGCTCGGTCGCGTCGTAGCCGATGTCGCCCGGATTCGAGCGGGGGAAGGACTTGCAGTGCCGCACCCGCAATTCGAGGTCGGTCAGCACGACGGCGGTCTTGCTCCCGCCGCCGTCCGCGCCGAGCAGATACCGGTCGGTCGTCATTGCTCGTCGTTGTCCTTCGAATCCTTCTCCGCCGAATCCTTCTCCGCGAGCATTCCCTTGATGTCCTCAAGCACGGCGAGGGTCTTTTCCTCGACGGTCGGTTCCGGCGGGGCGGGGGGCGCCTCCTCCGCGTCCTTCCGGCGCAAGGATTCCATCTTCTTCTGGAAGCTCATGGACGCCCGCAATACGACGAACAGCGTCAGCGCGACGATGAGGAAATTGATGATGAACGAGATGAACGCGCCGTAGCGAATCGCGACTTCTGGCGTGACGACGGTCTCCCCGTCCATAACGGCGGGCGTGATGACCGCCTTGAGGTCGGCGATGTCCTGCGTGTTGCAAATCAGTCCGATGACGGGCATGAGGATATCGTTGACCAGCGACGTGACGATTTGATTGAACGCGGAACCGATAATCACGCCGACGGCCATGTCGAGGATGTTGCCTTTGGTGATAAACGCCTTAAAATCGCGGAAGAATCCGTTTTTCTTTTTTTCTTTTTTGCCGGCCATATGTACGTCCCTCCCCTTCAGGCGACCGCCGCGTTCAGCTTTTCGAGCAGAGCGGCGGCGTCGGTTCCGTGTACTTCGCAAGCCTCTTCGATGCTCTCCCCGCGGGAATGCGGGCAGCCGAGGCAGTGCATACCGATTTCAAAGAAGTAAACGGCAAGGTCGGGATACTGATCCAGCACGTCGCCGATCAGCATGTCTTTCGTAATTTTCATGATAACAGGCTCCTTTTTCGTTTTCTTTTATCTTTTTTTCTTTTTACGGTTTGAAAGCGCCAGCAGAAACAGCTGCACGCACAACTGCCAGCCGGCGGCGAGCCCGACGGCGAGCAACGCGTCGCGAAACGTCGGCAGGGAGAATCCCAGCGCGGTATTCAGCCCCGGCAAAGCGACCAGCGCGAGCGTCGGCAGCGCGAGGACCGGGAACAGCACCCAGAAAAGGCGATATCCGAACCGCTTGCGCCGGAACGCGCCCTCCGGCCACAGGCAACCGCAAGCGTAGAGGAATTGCGAAAGCAGGAAGAAGAGCATTCCGCAAGTCTCGCTTTCGGTCAGCGCCGCGAGGACCGTCAGGCAGACGCCGCTCCCCAGCGCGTAAGCGAACGACGGGAGCAGAGCGCGCAGGTTCAGCCTTCCGCCGGGCGTCGGAAACGGTTGGGAAAGCAGTTTGCGGTCCACCGGCAGCAACGCTATCGCGCACGCGATGACCAAATTGACGAACAGCCCGCCGTACAGCAGACCCGGCAATCCGAGCGGCAACGGCGTCCCGGCGCACAGCGACGCGAAAATCGACAGGAACAGCGTCGACGCTCCGGCGGTCAGGTATTGCGCGAGCCAAAGCAGGCGAAAGCAGAGCGCGCGGGCGTCGGTAATGCCGTTCGCGGTCACATGAAAGCCGTTCTCCAAAAGCAACACGTCGGCGGACTCCCGCAACGCGTCGCACGCCCCGGCGGGCACGGCGGACACGTCCGCTTCCCGCAGCAGCGGCAGTTCCTCCTCGCGGGAGGCGACGGCGGCGACGATCCGCCCCGCGCGCTTGCGAAGCTGCAGAACGTCCTGCCATTGGTCGTCGTCCGGCTCCAGGAACAGTTTATATTTCCCCGCGTTCAGCACAAACATACCCCGTTCCTGCGCCTTTATCTCGCGGGAACTGACGACCTGCCCCTCGCTTTCGATGATTCCGGCGCTACGACCGACGCTGACGGCGGTGTAGTAGGGGTCGGAAGTGGAAACCACCGCCTCGATTCCCGCCCGCGCACAGCGGAACACGGCGCTCGCCGGGTCGACCTCCATCGAAAGCGCGAACGCGAGGAACCCCCGAAAAATCAGTCTGCGTTCCGCGTCGGGGTCGCGCAAGGTGTCCGCGTCGGTCGTTCCGGACGCGACGGCGACGAGAAACGCGTTGGTTTTCGCGGCATTCTCCGCGGCGGAAAGGATTTTGCGGCGCGCGACGGCGTCGAGGCGGTACTCCTTGCCGTCCTGCTCGTACCCAGCGCAACGGGAAAGGATATTTTCCGGCGCGCCCTTGACGACGACGTTGTTATGGTCGTCGTGCAGCGCGAGCACGCCGCAAACCTCGCCGTTTCCGGCGTAATCGAACTCGATACGGAACCATCGGTCGGTCAGGTCGTCCATCGCGACACAAGCGTCCTTGAGGTAGTCGTACGCGACCTGCTCGAACGGGCGGCGGCTTTTCGGGTGCGCGGAGCAGACCAGCGAAAGTTTGAGCAGGTTCTGCACCGCGGGGACCGGCGGACCTTCCGTCTGAAACGACCTGCCGGCGGCGTAAACGCTTTGCAATTTGGTCTTGCGGGGCGGGAACATCAGTTCCTGCGGGCACATGACCGTGTCGACCGACGCGAGTTTTGCAATGCGGTCCATGTTGCGGACAATCAGCTTGTCCTTCGCCATGCCGCGCAACCCCACGCCGAAGGACATCAGCGCGAGCGACAGCGCCGTGTCGCACAGCGACGCGCCGCCCGCGGCGACCGTCAGCGCGAACAGCAGGGTCACGTCCGCCTTTCGGATAGCCCCGAACGCGACGAGCAGCAGGCACGCGAGGATACAGGCAATCGACGTACAGCGGCAGAACTCCCGCACGCCGCGCAGCAGCGGCGGCAGATACTCCTCCCGCCGGGCGTGTATCTGACGGGTCAGCGTGTTCCCGCCGGTCCGGCAGACCATCGCCTTACAGCTCCCGCCGGTCAGAATGGTCCCGGCGTAAATCATGTTTGCGGAAACGGCTTCGTCCTCCCGACCGACCGCGTAGACGTGCTTGCGTACGCTGTTCCGCTCCCCGCTGACCGGGGTCTCCAGCGCCGTCAGGTCCCCGGTCGCGTCCACCAGACGGGCGTCGGCGGGGACGAGGCAGCCCTTTTGCAGCAGAATCAGGTCGCCGGGGACGAGCAACCGGCTGTCCAGCCGCTTCTCCGCGCCGCCGCGCACGGTCCGCACGGAAAGCGAGGCGTATTTCCCCGGCACGTTCAGCGCCCCCGCCGCGCGGGATTCGACGAACGCGCCGAACAGCATCAGCGCCGCCGCCGCGCCCGCTCCGACGAGGTAGAGCGTTTCCTGCGTGAACAGGAACAGCAACAGCATGGCGACGAGCAGGAACAGGTTGTTGAGCCCCTTACACTGGTTCTTGAGGCTCTGCGAGAAACGAATATCGATTTCGTTGCGGATTCGGTTCTTCCCGAACCGCCGCAAACGCGCCCGCGCCGTCTTTTCGCTCAACCCGGCGGCCGTATCGCTCCGAAGTTGTTCGGCGACCTCCTCCGGGGTGAGCGTCTGCGGCGGAAACTCCGCCTGCGCGGTGGAATTGTCGGAGATTCCCTGCATGACGGGCCGTTCCTTTCCAGATAACTTTGAGAATGTTTTTCCGCCTCAGCGGACCTGCAGAACCGGTTTGCCGTCCTCCACCGAAACGTCCACGGCGGTCACGGTCTCGCGGTAGCGCGCGACCAGTTCCGACGCGATGGCGTCCTCCAGTTCGGTCTGAATCAGCCGGCGCAAATTGCGGGCGCCGTACTTCTCGGAAAACCCTTTCTCCGACAGCCATTCGATGACGCCGTCCGTCCAGGACAGTTTGATGCCCTTTTCTTCGAGCACGCCCGCCAATTCGCCGAGCATGATGCGGCAGATTCGCCCGAAATGCTCCCGCGTCAGGCGGTTGAACACGACGATTTCATCGACCCGGTTGAGAAATTCCGGCCGTAGGAACGCCTCCAGAGCGGTGCGGACCCGCAATTCGTCGCTCTCGTGCGCCGTATGGGTGAACCCGGTCGGCGAGGCGGCGGTCGCCCCGGCGTTGGTCGTCATGATGATGACCGTGTTTTCGAAGTTGACTTCCTTGCCGTGCGAATCCGTGATTCGACCGTCGTCGAGAATCTGCAGCAGGATATTAAGCACGTCCGGGTGCGCCTTTTCGATTTCGTCGAACAGCACGACCGAGTACGGCTTGCGGCGGATTTTTTCGGTCAGCTGCCCCGCGTCGTCGTACCCGACGTAGCCCGGCGGGGACCCGATGATACGGGAAACCGAATACTTCTCCATATATTCGCTCATATCCAGCCGGATGAGCGCGTCCGGCGAATCGAACAGATATTGCGCGAGGTCCTTGACCAATTGCGTCTTGCCGACGCCGGTGCTCCCGGCGAAGATGAACGAAACCGGCTTTTTCTTATACGCAATCCCCGCGCGGGAACGGCGAATCGCACGGGCGACCTTTTCAATCGCCTCGTCCTGCCCGACGATATGGGAGCGCAAGGTGTCGGTCAGCCGTTCAAGTTTGCGGAAATCGTTTTCGCCGATACTGGACGCGGGAATCCCCGTCCAGACCTCGATGACCGACGCGACGTCGTCGAGCGTCAACTGCAGGTTATCCCGCTCGGCGGACAGTTCGTCGAACCGCTCCTCCTTCTGCAGAAGGGCGGTTTTCAGTTCGGCGAGGCGGGCGTAGTCGGATTCGTCCATGGTCTCCTGCGCCTCGAGGTCCGCCTGCGTGTCCCGCAACCGCTTGAGTTCGTCGGTCAGGGCGGAAAGTTCGTTGATGACCGGGGAATGCATGGAAACGTTCGCGCACGCCTCGTCCATCAGGTCGATGGCTTTGTCCGGCAGGAACCGGTCGGTGATATACCGCTCCGAAAGCGTGACCATCTGCCGCACGACGGCGTCCGGGATACGGATGCCGTGGAATTTCTCGTAATACGGGCGAATCCCCTGCAGGATTTTCACGGAATCCGCGATGGACGGTTCGTTGATCATGACCGGCTGAAAACGGCGTTCCAGCGCCGCGTCGTGCTCGATATACTTGCGGTACTCGGTCAGCGTCGTCGCGCCGATGATTTGCACTTCCCCGCGGGACAGGGCGGGCTTGAGGATATTCGCAGCGTTCATGCCGCCCTCGGCGTTGCCCGCGCCGACGATGGAATGGATTTCGTCGATGACGAGGATGATGTTGCCGTTTTCGCGCACCTCGTTGATGAGCCCCTTCATGCGGTTCTCGAACTGCCCGCGGAATTGCGTCCCCGCCACAATGGCGGTCATATCGACCAGAAAAACTTCCTTGTCGCGCAATTTATACGGGACCTTCCCCTCGGCAATCCGCATGGCGAGCGCCTCCGCGACGGCGGTCTTGCCCACGCCCGGTTCACCGATGAGGCAGGGATTGTTCTTCTGCCGGCGGCAGAGGATTTGCGTGACCCGTTCCAACTCCGCGTCGCGCCCGACGACGCGGTCGAGTTTCCCTTCCCGCGCGCGGGAGGTCAGGTCGATACAGAACGCGTCGAGGCATTTGCGCTTGCGTTTCTGTTCCGCGCCGGACGCTTTGCGGCGGTCGTCGCCCGTCGCGCGGGGCGCGGGGCGTTTCTCCCCGCCGTTAAAGACCGCGTTGAGGTCGATTGCGGGGGCGCGCCCCTCGTCGTTCTCGTCGCCGTCGCCGTCGTCCTCCCCGGAAACGTCGGGGAGCAGGGAATCCAGTTCGGAGGACATATTTTCAAGGTCGTCGTCGCTCAAACCCATCTGCTTGAGAATCGAATCGATGGGCTTGATATCGAGTTCCTTGGCGCATTGAATGCAGTACCCCTCCTGCACGGGCTTTCCGTTGACTTCCTTGTTCATGAAGATAACGGCGGGCCGCACATGGCAGCGACTGCACTTTGGAAATCTTGGGGTCATTCCTTGGTTCTCCTCATATTCTCGAATTTTTTGATTCCGTATTTTCCACGGAAGATTTTGACGTAATACATAATCAGCGCGAACAGAATCGTGCAAACCAGCAACGTACAGAGCACGGCGCAAAGCGGCAGGTTCCCCGGGTCCAGAATCAGCACGACGGTGATGACAAAGAAGATGACCGTCGCGAGTTTCCCGTACCAGACGGACGCGACGACGTTGCGCTTGACGCGCAAGACCACGATTGCGCCGGCGAGCATCGCGAGTTCCTTGAGCGAAAACAGCACCAGCACAATCAGCGCGATGATTTGGGCGGGTCCGCTGAACGAACAGGTCAGGCACAGCAGAACGGTGAACTGCATGAGTTTATCCGCGACCGGGTCGAGGATTTTTCCGACGTTCGTGACCCAGTTGTTCCGGCGCGCTAAGTACCCGTCGACCACATCCGTCGCCGACGCGAAACAGAACACCCCCGCCGAAGCGACGCGGTTCTCCCGCATGAACAGAAAGACGAAAACGGGAATGCAGAGCAAACGAATCACAGAAAGGATATTCGGGATTTGTTTTTGGATATTCTTTTTCATGGGACGCTTACCTTGTCCTTTTTATGTTATTCCGCGTTCCTCGCCGCGCGGAGCGACCGTCAGAAGAACAGCCGAACGAACGGAATGTTTCCGAACAGACGGAACAGCAGGGTCTTATCCGGGTCGAACCCGGCGAGGGCGCTCCACCCGGAAAGAAGCGACGTGTCGAGCAGCACCCGCACCACCGTGCAGAAAATCAGAATGCGAATCAGCGCAAGCACGACGCCGACCACGACGCCGAGCAAATGGTTCGCGCCCCGCACGAACGGGATTCGCTCCACCACGCCGGTCAGCAGGATACTCAGCAGTTTCAGCGCGAGATACGAGCCGAAGAACAGAATCGCGACCGCAATCGCCCGCAACAGCACCGGCGTGACGTTGTCGGCGATGAAATTGACCAGTTCGTCGCGGAACTGCTCCTTGACCAGGTCCTCATGCTCCACGACCCAATCCGAAAGCCTATCGCCGTCGATACCGACCCCTTCGAGCAGGGCGTACAGTTCGCCGCCGCGGTCGGAAACGAGGGATTGACTGTCGTCCGCGCCCTTTTCCTCGACGAGGTTGTCGATATAGGCGGCGGTATTCGTGCGGACGGCGTCGGGCAGCGCGGTGTTTTCCAGATATTCCGTCAGCGGAGAAGTGAAGAGGAATACGATGACCAGCGCGATAATCGTGCTCGCGGCGGAAAGGAAGGTCTTGACAAAGCCCCGTTTTGCGGCGAGGAAAATCGTGACCCCGGCAATCAGCAACAGAATCAGGTCAAGCAATAGGCTCATGGTGTTTCTCCTTTCGAAGCGGTTTCATCTATCAGCCGGTACGCGTCGCTTTTTTCAAACAGTACGAGCGTTCCGCTGTCGTCAAGCAGCTGCAGGGCGTCCTCGCCGACGGTATACACGGTCGGTTCGCCGCCGGAAAGCGGCAGAACGGTCACTTCCCCGACGGTCAGCACGCAAAGCGCGTCGCCGAGCATTCGTTTGTCCGTCACCGCGCCCTCGAAACGGTACTCCCCCTGCACGTCCGCGTCCTCGCCGTAGACCCGCAGGACCGTCCCGCCGGAAAGCCCGGCGTCGTAGAAGGTCAGCAACACGCGCCCGCCGGAAAAATCGCACCCGCGTAACGACGCGTCCTCCAGCGAAACGCTCCCGACCGGGTCCTCCGCGCCGACGTCGTAGCACCGCAGCGCCCCGTCGGTCAGCACGGCGAAACGGCCGTCCGAAAGGTAGTCCGTCCGCAACGGCAGTTCCCCGGCATACGAAGCGGTGAACACCGGCTCCTCGTCGGTCAGCGAATAGCGCTGCAGTACGGCGACCAAATCCCCGCCTTGCGCGAAATGTCCGAGCGCGAGGAAACTCTTTCCGTCCGGGGACAGCGCAAGCTGGTCGACGTAAAGGTCGCTGAGGCGGCGGGTGTAAATCCGCTGTGCATACGAATCGTAAACGTAAATGACGCTCCGGTAGTTCTTTTCGGAGGTCGCGACGGCGAAACAGCCGGAATCGTTCGCGGACAAGGCGTACACCGGGTACTCCGTCGTGACGTGCGCGTATTCCTCGTAGGAATTGAACAACCGCACGTCCGGGTTCCCCAAATCGTAAACGAAAATGCTCTGGGACGTGACGGTCATGCGCGGGGATTCCAGCCGGAAGGAAGCGGAAAAGAGTTGTTCCGCGTCCCAACCGTACAGGGCGAGTCCGTCGGTATTGAGCACGGCGACGTCCCCGCGGAACAGCCCGCCGAGATTCCCCGCCGCGTAGTCGAACCGCACGGTGTTCGCCTCGACCTCGTCGTCCTCCTCCGTGATGTCGAGGAATTTGAGCATATAGCGGAAATTCTCCGCCGTCAGCTCCTCGCCGTGCGCGGCGAATCCGTACAGAAGAAAGGCGGCGCACAGCAGCAGGCAAAGGTACCGCACGCGGGACAGGCGCTTTGCGCGGTCCCGGTAGTACTGTTCCACCGTGGGCGTTTGCATATTCTTTTTTCGTTTCCTATGGTCGGAAAAGACGGAAAATGCGGACACGGGGAACCTCCGAAACGTTCAGGTGTAGAAAACTTGTTCGAGACAAAGCCCTTTCGCGGGCATGGTGCGCCCGGCGGCGGCGCGGTCGCGGGCGGACAGGATTGCCTCCGCCCGCCGTTCGGCGTCCGGCGCCGACAGCAGGTCGAGCACGGTGCCGACGAGGATTCGGACCATATGGTACAGAAAGCCGTCCGCCGTCACGGTAAAGCGAACGATTTCGCCGTCGCGGCGGCAGGTGAAGTCCGAAACCGTGCGGACCGTATCCGTAACGTCCGAACCCGCCGCCTGAAAGGAACGGAAATCCCGCGTTCCGCGGAAACATCCGCAAAGTTCGTCCGCCCGCTTTTCATCGATTCGCGGGAACCACAGCGCCGAAAACTCGTAATCGAACGGGTCGGACAGGCGGCTGTTGCGGACGCGGTAACTGTAGGTCTTGCCCTTCGCGTCGTAGCGCGGGTGGAAGGTTTCCGGGACCAGCCACGCCTCCCGCACGGCGATGTCCGGCGGAAGCACGCTCCCCAGCGCCTCCGGCACGCGTTCCGGCGGGAGCCGGTCGGGCAATCCTTCCGCCTTGCAGACGAACCCTTTCGCGTGCACGCCGGCGTCCGTCCGACTGCACCCGGTGACCGTCCCGCGCGAACCGAAGGCGGTCTCCATCGCGTCCTGCAGGGTCTGCTGAACGCTTCGGGCGTTCTTCTGCACCTGCCAGCCGCAATAGGCGGTCCCTTTGTAAGCGAGCCGCAACGCACAGGTCATAACCGGAAAACCCCCACTTCAAACGACAGGAAACGGTTCGCAAGCACCACCCCGGCGCACAGCGACGCCATGCCGAACAGGAACACATAATCCGACGGACGGCTTCGCATGACCTTGAGTTTGGTGCGCCCCTCTCCGCCGTGATAGCAACGGCACTCCATCGCCTCCGCCAGTTCGTCCGCCCGCCGGAACGCGGAAACGAACAGCGGTATCAGAATCGGAACGATGGCCTTCGCCTTGCGGACCAGCCCGCCGGATTCAAAATCCGCGCCCCGCGCCTTCTGGGCGGAGATGATTTTGTCGGTTTCCGCCGTCAGCGTCGGGATAAAGCGGAGCGCGATGGTCATCATCATCGCGAACTCGTGGACCGGCACATGCAGTTTCTTGAGGAACCCGAACAGCGATTCGATTGCGTCGGTCAGGTCCAGCGGACTGGTCGTATAGGACAACAGCAGACTGCTCCCGCCCACGAGGCAGACCAGCCGCAACATCATGTAGACCGCCGTCCGCACCCCTTCGGGGTAGATATGCAGGAACTTCCATTCGAACAGCGGGGTCTCCCCGGTCGTAAGGAACAGGTTGAGCACCCCGGTGAACAGCAGAATGAACACCACCGGTTTCAGCGAACGCGCCAACACCGAAAACGGGATACGGGACACCGCCGCGAGCGTCAGCATCGTGACCAGCACGACGCCGAGCGCGCAAGCGTTCTTCGCCAGCAACACGAACACCAGATAGATTACCAGCGCCACGAGTTTGACGCGGGGGTCCGCCCGGTGCAGGAAGGAAGTCCCCGGAAAATACTGCCCAAGCGTCATGTCTTTGAGCATTCGAGCAACCTCCCAAGCCTCTTTTTCGCGTACGGGACGGTGTAGACGTCCGTTTCCGTGCAAAGGGACCGTTTCTTGAGTTCCAAAAACAGTTTGGTGATTTGCGGCAGGTCAAGGGACGCGTCGAACAGTTTTTCCGCCTGTCCGAACACCTCTCCGACCGTCCCGTAAAGGTACACCTCCCCGTTTTTCAGGACCAGAATCCGGTCGGCGTACCGGGCGACCTCCTCCATGCTGTGGGAAATCAGCAACAGCGTTGCCCCGTAGCGTTCGCGGTACGCCATCAGCCCGCCGAAAATCTCCTCCCGCCCCTTCGGGTCCAGCCCGGCGGCGGGTTCGTCCAGCACCAGCACTTCCGGCTCCATGGCGACGACCCCCGCGATGGCGGCCCGTCGTTTCTGCCCGCCGGACAGTTCGAACGGGCTCTTTTCCAGTTCCGCCGCGGAAAGCCCGCAAAAAGCGGCCGCGTCCCGCACCCGCCGGTCGATTTCCGCCTCCGGCAACGCCATATTGCGCGGCCCGAAGGCGATGTCCGCCCGAACGGTCTCCTCGAACAGTTGGTACTCCGGGTACTGGAACACCAGCCCGACCCGGCTTCGAATCTTCCGCATCTGCTTGGGTTCCTTCCACAGGTCCTCGCCGCCGAGCAGCACGGTCCCCGCCGTCGGCTTGCGCAAGCCGTTGAGCAGGGTCGCGAGGGTGCTTTTGCCGGAACCGGTATGCCCGATGACGCCGATGACCTCCCCGCGCGGGAACCGCACCGAGACCCGCGAGAGCGCCTCCGTGCGGAACGGGGTCTTTTCCCCGTAAACGACGGTCACGTCCCGCAATTCCAGCGCCGCGTCCGTTTCCGGCGCGCCGGACGGTTCCGGGGGCGCCGCGTCCGCGGGAAGGGCGCGTTTCGGCAGGACGGATTCGAGCGCGTCCGCCGCTTCCATGGCGTGCAGAATCCCTTTCGGGAAAGCGTAGCCGTCCTTTTCGAGCAGATACAGCAGTTCCGTGACCTGCGGGACCGAAAGCGACGCTTTCTGCAGTTCCGCGACGCGGGAAAAGATGTCGCGCGGGGAACCGTCCATGAGCAGTTTCCCGTGGTCGAGCACGAGCACCCGGTCCGCCTCGACCGCCTCCGCCATATAGTGCGTGATGGTGACGACCGTGATGTTCTTTTCCCGGTTGAGTTTCTTCATCGCCGCCATGATGTCCCGGCGTCC
The DNA here is from genome assembly GCA_947626805.1 of uncultured Clostridia bacterium. Classification (GTDB taxonomy): domain Bacteria; phylum Bacillota; class Clostridia; order Oscillospirales; family CAG-382; genus Coliplasma. Next base: position 5,852 of record CANQTR010000027.1, on the reverse strand, counting down.
GGTCGGGTCGAGCATGGCTGTCGCCTCGTCAAACAGAATGCAGTCCGGCAACATGGCGAGCACGCCGGCGACGGCGACCCGCTGTTTCTGCCCGCCGGACAGTTTGGCGGTGGAATGGCGGGCGTATGCGGTCATGCCGACGACCGCAAGCGCCTCGTCCACGCGGCGGCGAATCTCCTCGCGCGGGAGGCCGAGATTCTCCGGCGCGAACGCCACGTCCTCCTCCACCATTCCGGCGACCAGTTGGTTGTCCGGGTTCTGAAAAATCATCCCGCAAGTTTTCCGCAAGCGGAGCGTAACCGATTCGTCGGCGGTATCCATTCCGTCGACGGTGATTTTCCCTTCGGTCGGGGTCAGAATGCCGCAAAGCAATTTCGCCAGCGTGCTTTTCCCGCTGCCGTTATGCCCCAGAATGGCGGTATAACTGCCCTTTTCAATCGAAAGGGTCAGATTTTGCAGGACCGGCGCCTCGGTCGGATGGTACCGAAACGACAGTCGCTCGACATCGATGAAACTCATGGTTCCCCTTTTCTTTTCCCTTCAGGTTTCGCCGCACACCCAGCGGCTCGACGCGCCGCAAGGGAGCGCAAGACCGCTCTCGACGACCGGCAGTCCCAGTTCCCCGCTCTCCACATGACCGCCGAACCGTTTCAGGTGGCGGGCGAGCAGGTAGCCGTTCGTCGCGGGGGACAGTCCGGTCGTGTAGGAATTGAGCAGAACGAACAGCGGACGCTCCGAAAGCACGCTGCAGACCAGTCCGAGCAGTTCGTCCAGCCCTTCCTCGATGACCCAGCGCTCCCCGTTCGGTCCGCGCCCGAAGGACGGCGGGTCGAGAATGATTGCGTCATAGCGATTGCCCCGGCGGTACTCCCGCGCGACGAATTTGGCGCAATCGTCGACGATATACCGCACGCGGTCCCCCGGAATCCCGGAAAGCGCGGCGTTTTGCTTGGCGCGGGCGACCATGCCCTTCGACGCGTCGACGTGACAGACGAACGCGCCCGCCTTCGCCGCCGCGACCGTCGCGCCGCCGGTATACGCAAACAGATTCAACAGTTTCACTTCCCGCGGGCAGGAACGAATGCGTTCGGAGAACCAATCCCAGTTCGCCGCCTGCTCCGGGAACAGCCCGGTATGCTTGAATCCCATCGGGGAAAGCGCAAAGCGCAAGTCCCCGTAAGAAACCGTCCATTCCTCCGGCAGGTCCTTCTTGACCCACCGACCGCCGCCTTCGCGGCTCCGGCGGTAAATCCCGTCCGCCCTCTCCCATTCCGGTCGGCGCTTTTCCCCGCGCCAGATTACTTGCGGGTCCGGGCGGACGAGGAGGTACTTCCCCCAGCGTTCCAGCCGTTCCCCGTTCGCGGCGTCGAGCAGCGTATACTCCCGCCAGCGGTCCGCGACAAACATTCCTTACCCGTCCTCCCCGGTATCCATCAACTGTTGCCCGGAAGTCGCGCCGCCCGTCAGCCCGTCCGGCGGCGTGACGCCCATGTGCCGGTACGCCCCGGCGGTCGCCATTCGCCCGCGCGGCGTGCGGTTGAGGAACCCGAGCTGCATCAGGTACGGCTCGTACACGTCCTCAATCGTGACGGCGGCTTCGCCCGTGACGGCGGCGAGCGTTTCCAGCCCGACGGGACCGCCCCCGAAATGGCGAATGATTGCATCGAGCATCTTGCGGTCCACCGAATCCAGTCCGAGCTCGTCGATTTCCATCGCGCGGAGCGCGAGGTCGGCGATTTCCTCGGTCACGGTGCCGTCCCCCTTGACGATTGCGAAATCCCGCACCCGCTTGAGCCAGCGGTTTGCGATTCGCGGCGTCCCGCGGGAACGTTTCGCGATTTCCAGCGCGCCGGCCGGCGTAATGGACGTTTCGAGCAGTCCGGCGGAACGGGTGACGATGCGGGCGAGGTCCTCCGGCGGATACATCTCCAGTCGAAAGGACATACCGAACCGGTCGCGCAACGGCGCGGACAACTGCCCGGCGCGGGTGGTCGCGCCGATGAGCGTGAACGGCTTGAGCGGGATACGAATGGAGCGGGCGGACGGCCCTTTCCCCATCATCAAATCCAGCCCGAAATCCTCCATGGCGGGGTACAAAACCTCCTCGACTTGCTTGGGCAGGCGGTGTATCTCGTCGATGAAGAGAATATCGTTGCGTTCGAGCGTCGTCAGCAGCGCGGCGAGGTCGCCGGCCTTTGCGATGGCGGGCCCGGACGTGACTTTGAGGTTGACGCCGAGTTCCGAGGCGACGAGGAAGGACAGCGTGGTCTTTCCCAGCCCCGGCGGGCCGAACAGCAGCACATGGTCGAGCGCCTCGTGCCGCGCGGCGGCCGCCTCGATATAGATTTTCAGGTTGCTTTTGACCTTTTCCTGCCCAACGTACTCGTCGAGCGTCTTCGGACGGAGGGACAGTTCGGTTTCGGTGTCCTCCGGCGTATATTCGGCGGCGGTGTAGCGGCTTTCGAAGTCGAAGTCGCCGTCCCCGTATTCCGGGACTTTGGTATTGATTGGCATGAGGTCCCTCCTTTCCCCGGTTTACCGTTTCGACGCGAGCACCCGCAACGTATCCGCGATGAGCTCCTCAATCGGGCGGTCGAAGTCCATTCCGCGCGTGGCGTCCTGAATCTCCTCGCGGGAAAACCCGTACAGCACCAGCGTGTCCGTGATTTGCGAAAGCGTGTTCCGGCTGGATTCAACGGACGAGCCGTGCGCCTCGGACGCGCCCCACGACAGGTCGGGCAGACTCCCTTTCAATTCCAGTACCACCCGTTGCGCCGTCTTGCTCCCGACCCCCGGCGCGCGGGTGACCGCTTTATAATCCCCGTCGGCGCAAGCGCGAATCAGCTCCGCCGGCGTAAGCACGCCGAGAATGGACAGGGCGGCTTTCGGTCCGACGCCGGAAACGTCAATCAGCTTTTCAAACAGGTCCAATTCCTCCTCCGACGAAAACCCGCAAAGCTCCATGGCGTTTTCGCGGACGGAAAGATAGGTATACAGCGTCGTTTCCTTGCCGAGCGACGCGGAAAGCGACGCGAACGTCGACGCGGAAATCGCCAGCCGAAAACCGACGCCGCCGCAATCGAGGACCGCGAACCCCTGCCGCAACACGGCCAAAGTCCCGCGCAAATAGTAAAACATATCCTTTTCCGTATCCTTTCCTTATAGGAATCCCTATTGCGGCATGAGGCGGTGCAGAACGCTGTTGCCGTGGCAGATGGCGATGGCGATGGCGTCCGCCGCGTCGTCCGGGCGGGGCGTTTCCCGCAAATGCAGGTACTGCCGGACCATGTACATGACCTGCTGTTTTTCGGCGCGCCCGTAGCCGACGACGGCGCTTTTGACCTGCAGCGGGGTGTACTCGTAAATCGGCAGTCCGCACTGGTCTGCCGCCAGCAGAATCACCCCGCGCGCCTGCGCCACGTCCACGGCGGTCTTTTGGTTGTTGTTGAAGAACAGTTCCTCCACCGAAACGCAATCGGGACGGTGGCGGTCGATGAGTTCCTTCATCCCCGCGAAAATCTCCGAGAGCCGGTGCTCGAGCAATTGGTGCGCCGCCGTGGTGATACAGCCGTATTCCAGACAGCGGAACCGGTCCCCCCGACATTCCACGACGCCGTACCCGACGGTGGCGACGCCCGGGTCGATTCCGAGAATGACCATGCGCTCCCTCCCGTTTGCACATGGGGAAACTTTCCCCTTTTAATGATACATTGTAATATTATAGCATACGAATCCGCGTCCGTCAAGAAGAAGGACGCAAAAATTTCGGTTTCGGCGGAAAAAAGTGCGGGGAAATCCCAAAACCCACTTGATTTTCCGGACGGAATGCGGTATACTGTAAGTAGGAAATTTCTGACGCCGAAGGAAAGCCGGGAAACGCCCGCACATCGCGAGCGGCGCACGGCGGCGAAGGAAAACCCTTCGGAACAATGCGGGTCATGGCGCGCACCGAGAGAACGCGCAAATAAGGAGGAGTTTCGCATGGAAAAAACCTACTGTGTCATCGGGCTGGGCAACTTCGGCGCGAACGTCGCGCGGACGCTTGCGGCCAGCCGCAAACGGGTGGTGATCATCGACTGCGACCGGGAGCGGGTCAACCGCATTGCCCGGGAGGTGTCGGACGCGGTTTGCGGCGACGCGACGGACGACGCCGTCCTGCGGGACGCGGACGTGCGGGATTGCGAATGCTGTATCGTCTGTCTGGAAAGCAGTATCGAGAGCAGCGCGATGATTACGCTCAGCCTCAAGGAGATGGGCATTCCGAACATCATCGCCCGCGCGTCCTCGGAACGGCACGAAAAACTGTTGCGCAAACTGGGCGCCGACCGTATCATCTTCCCGGAGCGGGACGCCGGACGCCGCCTGGCGCAAACGGTCACGGTGCGGGACGCGCTGGAGTACTTCAAACTGAGCGACGACCTCGTCATATGCGAACTGCCGGTGCCGAAGAACTGGGTCGGCAAGAGCCCGCTGGAACTGGATATCCGCAAGAACTGGAACGTCAACGTCATCGCCTACAGCAAGCCCGGCACGGACCGGTTCCTGCTGACTTCCGACCCCCGCATTCAGTTTTTCCCGGATACGTTCGTCGTGGTCGCCGGGGACGTGAAGGCGATTCGGAAGCTGACGGAAAAGTAAGGCGTTCCCGCGACGTATCCCTTTTCCATATACGCGTAAAAAAGAAATTTACATAGACAAGAGGCAAAGACATGAAAGCGATTACCAACGGAAAAATCATTCTCAAGGACCGCATTGTCGAAGGGAAAGCCCTGCTGTACACGGACGTCATCGAAGGCATTTCGGACGTCGTCCCGGCGGGCGCGGAAGTCATCGACGCGTGCGGAAAGTACGTCGCGCCGGGGCTGATCGACCTGCACATCCACGGCTACCTCGGCAAAGACGTTTGCGACGGCGACCCGGAAAGCATCCGCACCATCGCCGGCGGCATCGTGCAGAACGGCGTGACCGGCTTCCTGCCGACGACCATGACGGTGGACAAGAAGGTCATCGTCAAAGCGCTTGAGGTCTGCCGCGCACTTCAAGAAGAAAGCAAGACCTGGAACGGCACGACCATTCTCGGCGTACACGCGGAAGGTCCGTTCATCAACCCGAAGAAGAAGGGCGCGCAAGCGGAGGAACACATTCTCAAGCCGGACGCGAAGTTCGTCAAGGAATACGCCGACATCATCAAAATCATCACGCTCGCCCCGGAAATGGACGAGGATTTCGCCGCAATCCGGGAGATTCGCCGGGATACCGACGTCGTCGTTTCCATGGGACACACGGACGCGGACTACAACACCGCCATGGCGTCGACCAACGTCGGCGTGCGCCATGCGACCCACCTGTTCAACGCCATGTCCGCGCTCGCGCACCGCAATCCCGGCGTCGTCGGCGCCGCGCTCAATTCGGACGTGACGACCGAACTGATTGTGGACACCTTCCACGTCAATCCGGCGCTCTACCCGATTGTGCACGCGCTCAAGGGCGAACGGCTCTGCTTCATCACCGACTGCCTCCCCGCCGGCGGGCTGCCGGAGGGCGAATACACGCTCGGCGGGCAGAAGTTCATTTCCAAGGGCATCGAGTGCCGCCTGCCGGACGGGACCATCGCCGGTTCGGTGCTCAAACTCAACAAGGGCGTCTGGAACGTCTATACGCACAGCGATATCCCGCTTTACGAGTGCGTCAACTGTGCGTCCCTGCACCCGGCGAAAGCCATCGGCGTCGATGCGCGCAAGGGCTCGCTGGAAGTCGGCAAGGACGCGGACATCATCATCACGGACGCGGAATTCAACGTCGAAAAAACCATCATCGGAGGAACAGTACGTTATGGAGCTTAAAGTCAAGGC
>CANQTR010000026.1 GCA_947626805.1 uncultured Clostridia bacterium | reverse complement strand
CGGTCGAGCAGTTCCGGCGCGTTCTTCATCGCCCGACTTGCTTTTCCAGCACGACGGTCGTCCCCTTCCCCACGGCGGAACGCACCCGCAATTTGTCCGTAAAACTCTCCATGACGGTAAAGCCCATACCGCTCCGCTCCCCCTCCGCGTCGGTCGTGTAGAGCGGCGTGCGGGCGAGCGCGATGTCCGGAATCCCCTTGCCCTTGTCCTTGACCGTGACGCGGAGCAAGCCCCCCGCCGTGTAGGTCGCCGTGATGTAAATCGGACAGTCCCCCCTGCTGTCCGCGTCGCGATAGGCGTGTACGATACAGTTCGTGACCGCCTCGCTGACCGCCGTTTTCAGGTCGGACAGCACGCTGACCGGCGGGTCCAATTGCGCGACGAACGCCGCGACCGCCATTCGCGCGAACCCCTCGTTGATGCTCCTCGCCGGGAAAACGCATTTCATGCTGTTGCGAATCGGGTCAACTCGCCTTGCCATTGCCGTTGCTCCTTTCGATGCGGAGTAGCTTGTCCATCCCCGCGATGTTGAGAATTTTCATGACCGCCTCCGACGGCGCCTCCACGATTAGCGACGTGTCCTGCGTCGCGCACTTTCGCATGCGACCCATCACCAGCCCCAGCCCGGACGAATCGCAAAAGGTCACGCCGGACAGGTTGAAATAGAACACCCCCGGCAGTTCGGTTTCGAGGATTCGGTCGATACGGGTGCGGACTTCCGCCGCGTTGTGGTGGTCTATCTCCCCGCGTAGGTACAGCCGCAACTTGTCCCCGCTTTTTTCTGTGGAAAAGTTCATCACTTCGCCGCTCCTTTCGTTTTTCCCGTTCAGTATAGCAGACCCATCGCACCGATTTTGTCGGAACCCGTCGGGTGTCAGAAATTTCCGAAGGAATTTTTGAAAATCAGCACTCGACAGCCAAGAGTGCTAAAATTCATAAAATACACACAATAATGTGTCGAAATGTTCATAAAATTCGGATATACTATCCTTGAATCCGATAAGGGGTCCGATGAAAAAAGCAGTTTCCCGAAAGGAGTGCTATTATGAACGAACAAAAACTGACCGCGAAGTCCGCGCAAGCGTTGCAGGACGCCCAGCAGGTCGCGCGGGAATACGGAAATCAGACGCTCGGGCAGGTCCACCTGCTCTACGCGTTGCTGACGCAGGACGAGGGACTGGTCCCCCACCTGCTCGAAAAATGCGGCAAGTCGCCGAAAGCCCTCGCGGACGGGTGCCTGCGGGAAATCGAGGGACTGCCGAAGGTATCCGGCGGCGGAATGTACCTCTCGCCGGAACTTTCGAAAGCGCTCGACGCCGCCGAGGCGCTCGCCGGGCGAATGGGGGACGCGTTCGTGTCGGTCGAGCACCTTCTGCTCGCGATTGTCGACAACCCGGACGCGGCGGTCAAAAAACGGCTGCGCGAAAACGGAGTCGAAAAGCACGAACTGGAAAAAGCGCTCAAGGACGTCCGCGGCAACACCCGCGTGACCGGGGACAACCCCGAAGCGACCTACGAAGCGCTGGAGAAGTACGGCACGGACCTCGTCGAGCAGGCGCGCAAGAACAAGCTCGACCCGGTCATCGGGCGGGACGAGGAGATTCGCAACGTCATTCGAATCCTTTCGCGCAAGACCAAAAACAACCCGGTGCTCATCGGCGAGCCGGGCGTCGGCAAGACCGCCATCGCCGAAGGGCTCGCGCAGCGTATCGTCGCGGGGGACGTGCCGTCTACGCTGAAGGACAAGACGGTCTTTTCCCTCGACATGGGCGCCCTGATAGCGGGCGCGAAGTACCGCGGGGAGTTCGAGGAGCGGCTGAAAGCGGTCCTCAACGAGGTCAAGAAGAGCGAGGGGCGTATTATCCTCTTCATCGACGAACTGCACACGATTGTCGGCGCGGGCAAGACCGAGGGCGCCATGGACGCGGGCAACCTGCTCAAGCCGATGCTCGCGCGGGGCGAACTGCACTGTATCGGCGCGACGACGCTGGACGAGTACCGCAAGTATATCGAGAAGGACGCCGCCCTCGAACGGCGGTTCCAGACCGTTCTGGTCGCCGAACCGTCGGTGGAGGACACGGTCGCTATTCTTCGCGGATTGGAGGAGCGGTTCGAGAACTTCCACGGGGTCCGTATCATGGATTCCGCCATCATCGCCGCCGTCACCCTTTCGAATCGGTACATCACCGACCGGTTCCTGCCGGACAAGGCTATCGATTTAATCGACGAGGCTTGCGCGATGGTGCATACGGAAATCGAATCCATGCCGACCGAACTCGACGTGCTCCGCCGCAAGAGTATTCAACTGGAAATCGAGGAAGCCGCCCTCAAAAAGGAGGACGACGACCTCTCCCGCGAACACCTTTCGGAGGTCCAAAAGGAACTTTCCGACGTGCGGGAGCAGTACGAATCGATGAAAACCCGCTGGGAAAACGAGAAAGCGGGGCTGGACAAGGTCCACGACATCAAGACCCGTATCGAGCAGGTCACGGCGGACATCGCCGCCGCCGAGCGGGAGTACAAGCTGGAAAAGGCGGCAGAACTGAAATACGGCGAACTGCCGAAACTCAAAGCCCAGCTCGAAGCCGCCGAAGCCGCCGGCGGGGAGCGCAAGCCGTTTTTGCGGGACAAGGTCACCGACGAGGAGATTGCCGGAATCGTCGAACGGTGGACGGGCATTCCCGTTTCGAAACTGATGGAGGGCGACCGGGAGAAACTGCTTCACCTCGGCGACACCCTGCACCGCCGCGTCGTCGGGCAGGACGAAGCCGTCGACAAGGTGGTCGGCGCGATTCTTCGCTCCCGCGCGGGAATCAAGAACCCGAACCGACCCATCGGCTCCTTCCTGTTCCTCGGACCGACCGGCGTGGGAAAAACCGAACTCGCCAAAGCGCTGACCGAGGCGCTGTTCGACGACGAGCGCAACATGATTCGCATCGATATGTCCGAATATATGGAGAAGTACGCGGTCTCCCGCCTCATCGGCGCGCCTCCGGGATACGTCGGCTACGAGGAGGGCGGGCAGTTGACCGAAGCCGTCCGCCGCAAGCCGTATTCCGTCGTGCTGTTCGACGAAATCGAAAAGGCGCACCCGGACGTGTTCAACATTCTCCTGCAGGTGCTCGACGACGGGCGGGTCACGGACTCCCACGGGCGGACCGTGGATTTCAAGAACACGGTCATTATCCTGACCTCCAACCTCGGTTCGCAATACCTGCTCGACGGTATCAACGAGAACGGCGAACTTTCCGCCGACGCGCGCAACGCCGTCACGGCGCTCCTGCGGCAGTCCTTCCGCCCGGAATTCCTCAACCGGCTCGACGAAACGGTCTTTTACCGTCCGCTCACCCGCGAGAACGTCGAACGAATCCTCGACCTCATCCTCGCCGACCTCAACCGTCGGCTCGCGGCGCAATACCTGTCGGTCACGCTGACGGATTCCGCCAAAGCGTACGTCCTCGCGGGCGGCTACGACCCGCAATACGGCGCGCGCCCGCTCAAGCGTTTCGTCCAGCAGGAGGTCGAGACCCTGCTCGCCAAGCGCATCGTCGGCGGCGACCTCGCCCCGCATACGGTGCTGACCGTAGATTGCGCGGACGGGGCGCTGTATGTGCGGTAAGCGCGATATTATCCAAAAAAACGCCAATGGCGAAGGAGGCAATCCCCATGGACTTAACGGAACTGCACGAACGAATGGCGGACGGGCGGCTGTATCTGCCGACGGACGAAGAACTGCAGAAGGAACAGCTCGACCGGCTGGAACTGCTGTACGACTACAACGCGACGCGCCCGCACGAATCGGAAAAGCGGACGGCGCTCCTGCAGAAGATGTTCCGCTCGATTGGCAACGGGTGCTATATCGAGCCGCCGTTCCACGCGAACTGGGCGGGCAAGTACGTCACGTTCGGGAAAAACGTGTACGCGAACTTCAATTTAACGCTGGTCGACGACGGGGAAATTACGGTCGGGGACTGCTGTATGTTCGGTCCGAACGTCACGGTCGCGACCGGCGGTCACCCGGTGGAGCCGTCGCTGCGCGCACAGGCGTACCAGTACAACCTGCCGGTGCACATCGGGCGGAACGTCTGGATTGGCGCGGGGGCGGTGCTGTTGCCGGGCGTGACGGTCGGGGACAACACCGTCGTCGGCGCCGGCAGTGTCGTAACGAAGGACCTGCCCGCGAATGTCGTCGCCGTCGGCAACCCCTGCCGCGTCCTGCGCGAGATTTCCGAGCGCGACCGTCTGTTCTACCGCCCCGGTCGTCCTATCGACGTGTGATTTTCCGAAAATTTCCGCCGAAAAATGCAAAATAATTTCGCCGGTTCCGCTAAATCCTATTGACAAGGTGGGTTTTATGTGGTATACTGCATGCGGAAGGAAATGCAAAGGAGTGAAAAGCGGAAACGCATGGAAGAGAACGGGAAACGAATCTATCTGGACCATGCCGCGACGGCGGCGATGAGCAAGCGGGCGGTCGAGGCGATGCTACCGTTCCTGACGGAGGAATACGGCAACCCGTCGAGCCTGCACACGGTCGGGCAGAAAGCCAAGGAGGCGCTGGAAGGCGCCCGCGAGGAACTTGCGCACCTGCTGGGCGCGACGGCGAAGGAGCTGACCTTCACGTCCGGCGGGAGCGAGGCGGACAACCAAGCCCTCAGGACCGCGGCGGCGTGGGGCAAGCGGAAGGGAAAAACGCATATCGTTTCGACGGCGTTCGAACACCACGCCGTCCTGCATACGCTCGAACAACTCGGTCGGGAGGGCTTTGAAGTCACCCTGCTGGACGTGCACGGGAACGGACTGGTGACGGCGGAGGAGGTCCGCGCGGCGATTCGGCCGGAAACCTGTCTGGTCAGCGTAATGTACGCGAACAACGAAATCGGGACGGTCCAGCCGATTGCAGAAATCGGGAAAGTCTGCCGGGAAGCGGGCGTGCTGTTCCATACCGACGCCGTGCAGGCGGCCGGGCACCTGCCAATCGACGTGCAGGCGCAAAATATCGACCTGCTTTGCATTTCGGCGCACAAGTTCCACGGTCCGAAAGGGGTCGGGCTCCTGTACTGCCGCAAGGGAATCCCGCTCGCGACGCTGGTCGAAGGCGGCGCGCAAGAGCGCGGGAAGCGCGCGGGGACGGAAAACGTCGCCGGGGTCGTCGCGATGGCGGCGGCGCTTCGCGAGGCGGTCGACGGCATGGAGCGGAACGCCGTTTCCGTCGGCAGAATGCGGGACCGGCTGATTGACGGGCTGGGCAGAATCCCGCACAGCGCCCTCAACGGCGACCGCGTGTCGCGCCTGCCGGGGAACGTCAGTTTCTGTTTTGAAGGGATCGAGGGCGAGTCGTTGCTGTTGCTGCTGGACCAAAAAGGCATTTGCGCGTCGTCGGGGTCCGCCTGCACGTCCGGGTCGCTCGACCCGAGCCACGTTCTGCTCGCGATTGGGCGTCCGCACGAGGTCGCGCATGGTTCCCTGCGGCTGACGCTGGACGCGGAGAACACCGACGAGGAAGTGGACGAGGTCCTGCGCTGGGTCCCGTGGGCGGTCGAAAAATTGCGCGGAATGTCCCCGGTCTGGAAAGAACTTGAAGCAGGCGAAAAGCAGTTCCTGCTGTGATATTGTCGAAAGGACGGACGAATTTTTATGGCACTGTACAGCGAAAAAGTGATGGACCACTTCACCCACCCGCGCAACGTCGGCAGTCTCCCGGACGCGAACGGTATCGGGGAGGTCGGCAACGCCCGTTGCGGCGACATCATGAAAATCTATCTCAAAATCGAGAACGACATCATCGTCGACGTGAAGTTTGAAACGTTCGGTTGCGGCTCCGCAATCGCCTCAAGTTCGATGGCGACCGAGATGATTAAGGGCAAGCCGGTCAGTCAGGCGCTCGAACTGACCAATCAGGCTATCGCGGAGGCGCTCGACGGGCTCCCCGCCCACAAACTGCACTGCTCCGTTTTGGCGGAGGAGGCGATTCGCGCCGCTATCGACGATTACAACAAGCGTTCCGGCAAAACGACCGAAACGACCGTCGTGGAGGGGTAGTATCGGTGAAAAAAGGACCCGACGAACGGGTCCGTTCAAGGGACTTTTTGAAAAAAATCCCTTGAAAATCCTCAAAAACTTTTCAAATTGATTGTTCAAACGAGATGTCCCGCTTATACGGTTTCTGCTGACGGGACACTTTGCAAGCATTTTCAACAATCAAAAACGGACCCGACGAACGGGTCCGTTTTTGATTTGCGGAACGGGGAATGCGAGAGGTCGCGCCCCCGCCGTTTTCCCTACTTATTCTTTTTGAAACGGAACTTATTCTCCGTCCCCTCGAACAGGCGGCGGATATTGGAACGGTGCATGAAGATGAGCAGCAAGCCGATAAAAATCGAGAAAATGATGGCGGGCAGCGACGGGAGGGTCCCGCGCAAGGCGGCGCTGCAATAGACGATACCCGGCAGAGCGAACCCGGCGATGATGGAGCCGAGCGAAACGTACTGTGTAATCAGCACCGTGACGACAAAGAGCAGGAACGCGATGAGGAACACCTGCCAATCAATCATCAAAACCATGGTCGCGGCGGTCAGCACGCCCTTTCCGCCCTTGAAACGGTAGTACAGCGGGAAGATATGCCCGAACATACAGAACACCCCCGCGAAGTACGCGCCCCACTCGCCGCAAGCGACGATACCGATGACGACGGACAGGAACTGCTTGGCGACGTCGCCGAGCAGGGTGAACAGGGCAGCCTGCTTGCCGTAGACGCGCGCCATATTGGTCAGCCCGGCGTTGCCGGAGCCGTGTTTGCGGACGTCGTCGTGATAGCGCAGGCGCGAAACGATGATGGCGGCGTTCAGACTGCCGAGCAGATACGGCAGGACGCTGCAGACGAGCACCGCCGCGCAAAAGACCAGCGCTGCCTCCGTCGATTTTCCGCCGTCGAGCAGGTCGCCGTGCAACCAGTTGAGGAACCCCTGAAAGGACGCCCCTTCCGCGAGGTGCAGCCGTTCGGTCACGCCGAGCGCGACCCAGAGCCACTGAAAGAATTGCAGCATCTCATTCTTCTCCTTTTTGCTTGATGATGAGCCGGATAGGCGTCCCGCCGAACCCGAACGTGTCCCGCAGGCAATTTTCGATGTACCGCTGGTAGGAATAGTGGAACAGGGCGGCGCTGTTGCAGAAACAGGCGAACGTCGGCGGATTGGTCCCGGTCTGGGTCATGTAGTAGAGTTTCAGGCGGCGTCCCTTGTCCGTCGGCGGCTGGACGCGGTCGGTGATGTCCGTCAGGAAATCGTTGAGCACGCCGGTCGTGACGCGCTTGCAGGATTCGCGGTAGACGTCGTTGACGAGCGGAAAGAGCTTGTCGAGCCGCTGCCCGGTCTTTGCCGAAACGAACAGAATCGGCGCGTAAGGCATATAGGCGAGCGCCGTGCGGACGCTCTTGACGAACGCGTCGTACGTCTTACCGTCCTTTTCAATCAGGTCCCACTTGTTGACGACGATTACGCTCGCCTTGCCCGCGTTATGCGCGAGCCCCGCGATGTGTTCGTCCTGGGACGTGATGCCCTCGTTCGCGTCGATGAGAATCAGGCAGACGTCGCTGTTTTCGACCGCCATATTCGCACGAAGAACGCTGTACTTCTCGACGCGGTCCTCGATACGCGCGCTGCGCCGAATACCCGCCGTGTCGACGAGGACGTACCGCCCGAACGGATTGTCGACGTAGGTATCCACCGCGTCCCGCGTCGTACCTGCCATATCGGAGACAATGACGCGTTCCTCCCCGCAAATGCGGTTAATCAGCGAACTTTTCCCCGCGTTCGGCTTGCCGATGACGGCGACGCGAATGCGCCCCTCGTCGGCGGAAGGACCGTCCTCCGGCGGGAGCAATTCCACGATACGGTCGAGCAAATCGCCCGTTCCGGTGCCGCTCAGCGAGGAAAGCGGAAAGACCTCCTCGAAACCGAGGGCGTAAAACTCGTAAAACTCCGCCGGCGTTTCGCCGACGCTGTCGACCTTATTGACCGCGACGAGCACCGGCTTGCGCGCCTTGCGCAGCAGGGTCGCGATATCGCGGTCGGCGTCCGTCAGACCGCTTTTCAGGTCGCACAGGAACACCAGCACGTCCGCGTGCCGCACGGCGATTTCCGCCTGGTCGCGCATTTGCACGAGCAGCGGGCTGTCCGTCTGCGGCTCGATGCCGCCCGTATCGATGAGGCGGAAGGTCCGCCCGTTCCATTCCACGTCCCGGTAGAGGCGGTCCCTTGTCACGCCGGGGGTGTCCTCGACGATTGCGGTCCGCGCGCCGGTCAGACGGTTGAACAGCGTGCTTTTGCCCACGTTCGGCCGTCCGATGACCGCAACGACTCCTTTAGCCATCTGTTTCTTCTCCTTTATCGGTTCCAAGCAATTTTGCGAGCAAATCTCCCCCGTCCCGGCCCGTCACCTCAACCCGCACGCCCAATTTTTCCCGCACGTCGTCGAGGCTGACGCCGTCGAGGAACAGGTCCCCCTCGTGGCGGAGCATATTCTCCGGCAAAAGCAGGACCTCTCCGAGCGGCTGCCCGGCAAGCTGGTCTATCAGGTCCCCGCCGGTCACGAGCCCGCTGACCGTGATACTTTCGCCGAAGAAACGGTTGCGAATCGCGTGAACGTCCACCCGCAACGACGGGAACCGGGCGCAGGCGAGCGACGCGAGTTCCCGCATATGCGGTTCGGCGGCGACGCCGGTCGCGATACTGACGTGACGGTGCAGCGGCGCGTCCGCGCAGGTTTCCAGCGATTCGCGGAATTCCTCGGTGTGCAGGCGGAGCATGCCGACGCCGTTTTCCAACTGGGGGTAATCCTCGTAGGCTTCCGCGGGCGGTATCGGACGGACGGCGGTCAGGTAGAATTCGTCCGACGCGTACACCGTCCGCGACCCACGCGTCCGTAAGCATTCCGCCGCCTTCCGCTCGACGCGGTCAATCACGTCCCGCGCGGACTCCCGGTCGTAGGGCGGGATTTCCGTCAGCCCTTCGCGGTGGGCGGTCATTCCGCACGGCACGCACGCGACGCTTTCGAGGTTTTCGAGTTTACATAATTCGTCCATCGAGAAATCCAGTTCGTCGCCGTCGTTGATGCCCCGACAGAGCACCAACTGGGCGTTAATGCGGATTCCGCCGTCGTCGAGCTGTTTCAGGTAGCGCAATTTCTCCCCGGCAAACCGGTTTCGCATCATTTTCACGCGAAGTTCGGGGTTCATCGTGTGAACCGAAACGTTAACCGGCGAGATACGCATGCGAACGATACGGTCGACATCGCTGTCTTTCAGGTTCGTCAGGGTGACATAATTCCCCATCAGAAAGGACAGGCGTTCGTCGTCGTCCTTGAAATAGACGGTTTCGCGCATTCCCGGAGGATTCTGGTCGATAAAGCAGAAAATGCAGTTGTTCGCGCAACGTTTCTTCTCGTCCATCAGGTAACTGCCGAATTCCAGCCCCAATTCCTCGTAAACGCGGTTGTGCAGGCGGAACGTCAGTTCCTCCCCGCCGCGGGAAACGGTCAGCACGCAATGCGGGTCGGTCGCGAAGAAACGGTAATCCAGCACGTCCCGAATCGGCTCGCCGTTGACCGTCAGCAACAGGTCGCCGGCACAGACGCCCGCTTTCGCCGCGGGGCTGCCGGGCTGTACGTCCCGAATCTCTACCATTCGTCCTTTTCCTCCTTAAAACGCGACACGAAAAAGGCGTGCCGCTCGGTGCCGTAGTAGCTGAGCAACACGCTTTTCTTTACGCCTTTTCTTCCTCAATCTTCAAGACTTCTCTACGGCGATAATATCCGCAGGACTTGCAGACGCGGTGAGAAAGGTTGTACGCACCGCACTTCGGACACTTCATCATGCCGGGAAGTTCCAACTTCCAGACGGCGGAGCGGCGCTTGTCGCGCCTCGCTTTGGAGACTTTTCTCTTGGGAACTGCCATCTCTCATATACCTCCTTTGTATGCTCAATCTTCTTCGTCGAAAAAATTTTGCAGGACGCTCCAGCGGGGGTCCCGTTCGCGCAAGTCGCAGGAACACTTCGCGACGTTGCGGTCACAGCCGCAGACCGGACACAGTCCGAGGCAATCCTCCTTGCAGAGGAAACGACCGGGCAGTTCCAGCAAAAGCTGGCACCGCACAACCTCCGAAAGGTCCAGACGCCCGTCCTCCAGCAACAGGAATTCCTCCGTATCCTCCCCGGCGAGCGTTTCCGCCAACCGATAGGACATCGGGAACCGAAAGACCCGGCGGAACGACCGGCAGCACCGCGCGCAGCGGAATTCGCCGTCCAGCGCAAGTTCCCCTTCGAGCGTCAGGCACCCGGCGTGGTTTTCCACCCGCCCGGAAACCGAGAGCGCGCCCGAAAGCAGGTCGTCGGAGAATTCCTTCGCCTCTTCGCCCGCAAGCGAGCGTTCCTCCGCGAACGGCAGGACCTTCACCGATTCGCCGATAAGTTCCCGCAAATCCAGCACCATCGGTCCCGTCCCCTTTCCGCCTACCGGCCTACCGCGACGGTCGCCGTGCAATTACATTCTATTATATCGAATCAAAACGGATTTGTCAAGACCTTTTTTACACCTTTCCGCATTTTTTACCGTTTCTTTTTCCCCGCCGCGCGCTTTTTCCAAAAAAAGGTTGCGTTCGGAAAGAATTTGTGGTAGTATAGTTCCGTTCCCGAAAACCAAAACTAACCTTGCCAAAGAAAAAACCGGGAAAGGATTGGTTTTCAAGGAATGTTCTGCATGAAGAAACTCATCGCCGGCCACCGCCTGCTCTGCAACATGATTGGCGTCGCCGTCGGCGTCGGGCTGGGCGTACTGGCGGCAAACCTCGCGGTCAGCCGCTGCTCCTGCGCCTGCAGCCTGAAGAAAAAGGCGAAAAAGGCGTTCAAAGCCCTCGAGGACAAAATGGACTGCTGACCGGGCGGGAAACCGCCCCTACATACCCGTTCAAGGAGGAACCGTTTTGACACGACCCATCGGAAACCGGCTGGAACTGGTCGCGGAATTGCTGCATACATACGGACCCTTCCGCTGCATGGCGGACGTCGGTTCGGACCACGCGCTGCTCGCCTTGCGCGCGCTCGGACGCGGGGACGCCGCGTTCGCCGTCGCGTCCGACCTGCGTCCGGGTCCGCTCGCGCGCGGACGGGCAAACGCCGCGTCGCGCGGGTTCGGGGAGGACCGCATTCGGTTCTGCCTGTCGGACGGGTTCGACGGGCTGGGCGAATTCGAGTTC
Source organism: uncultured Clostridia bacterium (assembly GCA_947626805.1). Lineage (GTDB taxonomy): Bacteria > Bacillota > Clostridia > Oscillospirales > CAG-382 > Coliplasma. The sequence goes on along the minus strand of CANQTR010000026.1, from coordinate 7,325 downwards.
GATTGCGCGTGCGTCTGCGGCATGGGGGGCGAACTGATCGCCGAACTGCTGAAACGGTACGGTCCGCGCCCGCATTGCCGGTTCCTTCTCCAGCCGATGACCGCGCAGGACGACCTACGGCGTTTCCTGTGGGAAAGCGGCTACCGCGTCGACCGCGAATCGTTCACTTGCGAGCGGAACCGCCCCTACGCCGTCCTCGCCGTCCGCTACACCGGGGAATCCCCGCAACCGTACCGCTACGCCGACCTGTTCCTCGGAAAGGAGCGCCCGCAAACCGCCGCCTTCGCCGCCTTCGCCGAAAAGGTCCGCGCGCAAGCGGAAAAACGGCTGTCCGGGCGGCTCGCGCGCGGGCTGGACCCGACGGACGAGCAAACCCTGCTCGCCGAAATCGCGCAAATACGACTCCCGTAAAGCGCCCTTTCCGCGGCAGCCCCCGTCCCGCGTCGCGCGCAAAATCACGGACAGCGCACGAACCGCTTGCCCAACTTTTCCCGCAACAAATCCCGCAGCCGTTCGGCGTCCGCAAGCGTCATGTTCCGTTTCGGCAGAAGGATAGCCGACTTGCGGGTCGGGTAGAAGTAGAAGAATCCGCCGGTTTCGTACACGCGATAGAAATCGTCGTAAAGGTAGTCCTGTTGACTGTCCGGCAAATGGCGGGGATTGTGGGCGGGGTCATACAGAACTTCGTAAATCAGCCCGTTCTTCCCGCAATGCACTTCGTGCGTCGCGTAGAGGAACGGCTTTTGCCGCACGCAAGTCTGCTTGACGTGCCGCTTGACCAGGTAAAAGAACATACAGAAACAAAGCAGGACGATTGCCGAACCGAGCACGAGCGCCCTGCTTTTCAGCGTAATCCCGGCGAGCACCCCCGCAATGCACGCGAACACGACCGCGAGAATGACGAGCATACGCACCCAGCGGGCGTACTTCCCCCGAAACAGGTCGAACTGCATATATTCCCGGTAATCCGAAAGCACGATTTTTCCCCGTGCGGACAAATAGCCTTTCAAAGCGGTCTCCCCAGCAACAGTCGCAACAAATCTTCGCCCTTGTGCAGGAACACCCCGCCGTCGAACCCGCTCTGCTCGCAATAGCAGGAAATCCCGCTGTCCCGCTCGGCCGTCGAATCGTACAGCACGAACGGCACGGCGTCATGCGTATGCGTGCGGACGGAGACCGGTGTCGGGTGGTCCGGCAGGAGCAGCAGGCGGAACGGCTCGCCGACCCGGCGAAAGTAGCCGAGCAACGGGCAGAGGATATCGCGGTCGATGCGCTCGATGGCCTCGATTTTATCGCGGTAATTGCCCTGATGTCCGCATTCGTCCGGCGCCTCGACGTGCAGGTAGACGAAGTCGGCGCCGTTTTCCAGTTCGCGCACCGCCGCCTCCCGCTTGCCGCCGTAATTCGTGTCGAGCGTCCCGGTCGCGCCGGGGACGGCGGGCGCGCGCAGACCGGCGCACAGACCGATGCCTTTGATCAGGTCCACGGCGCAAACGACGCTCCCGCGCAAACCGGTCATTTCGGTGAAATCCGGAAGGGACGGCTTTTTGCCGGGGCTCCAGAGCCAAAGGGAGTTCGCCTTGCGTTTCCCGGCGTTCGCGCGGGCGAGATTGACCGGGTGCCGGTTCAAAAAGTCGTAGGACGCCTTTTGCAGTTCCCACATCGGGCGGGAGGAGGCGTTCTGCGGACGGTAATCGCCGACGCGCTTTCCGATGATGTCGTGCGGGCGGGAGAAATCCGTGAACGGCGGGCAGTCCTTCCAAATCAGGCAATGCCGGTAACTGACCCCGGTATAGAAGGTTTTCGTCGCGTCGCCGAACCGTTTCTGCAAATCGCGGACCAGGACGTCCGCCTCTTCCGTCGAGATTTCCCCGGCGGAATGGTCGACCATGTGCCGGTCGTCGTAGTCGCTTTCCTCCTCCGTCAGGGTGACGATATTGGCGCGGATGGCCGTATCCTCCGGCCGCATCTTGATTCCGATGCTCGCCGCCTCGAGCGGGGAACGCCCTTTGGAGTACACGCGGGGGTCATATCCCATGATGGCGAGGTTGGCCGTGTCGCTTTCCGGCACCATTCCCTCCGGGACCGTGTTGACGCGCCCGTTTATCCCTTTGGACGCGACGTAGTTCATGCCCGGCTTGCGCGCGACGGAAAGCGGCGTTCCGCCGTTGAGTTCCCGCAACGGCAGGTCCGCCATGCCGTCCCCGACCAGAATCAGATACTTCATTTGTCTTTCGCACTTCCCTTTCTCGCGCGGGGAACCCCTTCCCCGTCTGTTCCCCTTCAGTATAGCAAATTCGAAGCGGAAAATCAACCGCTTTTTTGTTCAATCTTTTCCCCGTTCGACATTTTTTTGTTGACAAAACGGACAGCATCGGATATACTATGTGGGAAAGGGCGGGACGACCATGAATGAGAGAGAGAAAACGTTTCGCGTCGCGGTCATCGGCTCGCGCGGGATTCGGGCGGTGGATTTGTCGGCCTATATCCCCGCGGAAGCGACGGAACTGATTTCCGGCGGGGCGACCGGGGTCGACGCGCTCGCCGAGGCATACGCCCGCGCGCACGGAATCCCGATTCGCGTCATTCGCCCGGATTACGCGCTCTACGGGCGGAAAGCCCCGCTCGTCCGCAACCGGCAAATCGTCGAATGTGCCGACCTGGTCGTCGCCGTCTGGGACGGACATTCGACCGGCACGACCTACACCGTCGACTACGCGAACGCGCGGGGGGTCCCGGTCCGGCTGTATATCCCGCCGACCGGCCCGAAAAAAGAATAAAACCGCCCTCGCCGGTACACACTATCGGCGAGGTGGTTTTTTTGAACGGGAAATGGCTGTGGATGTTCGGCATCGGGGGGAGCGTGTACCTCCTGCTCGAACTGCTCTACCGGGGGTACTCGCACCCGTCGATGTTCTTCGCCGGCGGGCTTTCCGCCGCCCTGATTTACCGCGTGTGCTGTGCGGGGCGGTTGCGGCGCGCGGGGTGGTATGTGCGGTGCGCCGTCGGGAGCCTGCTAATCACGTCCGTCGAATTCTGCACGGGGCTGTTCGTCAACCTGCTGTTGCGGCAGGGCGTCTGGGACTATTCTGCCCTGCCGTTCAACCTGTTCGGGCAAATCTGCCTGCCGTTTTCCCTGCTCTGGTTCTTCCTGTCCCTGCCGGTGCTGTCGCTCGGCGACCTGTTCTTCGGCGAACCGGCTCAGTTCCGCCGCGCAAGGGCTTCGAGAAACCTGCCGAACGCCGCGCCGCCCCGTTCGTCCGGACGGTAAACGCCCGCGTCCTCAAGCACTTCCTCGAACACCCGCCCGACCTCCTCGGCGAGCACCGTTTCGACGTTCTCCGCCGTGACCGTCCGCGCCTTTCGCACGCCTTCGAACCAGTCCGCGTGCGCCGCCGTTCCCGGCGTGTCGAGGGGCAGACCCGCGCGGAACCGCGCCGCGACCTCCGCAAGTTCGCCCTGCAGTCGGGCGGGCAGGACCGCGAGCCCCATGACCTCGATGAGCCCGATGTTTTCCTTTTTGATATGGTGTTTGTCCGCGTGCGGGTGGTAAAGCCCGGCGGGGTGCGCGGGGGTCGTGAGGTTGTTGCGGAACACGAGGTCGAGTTGATACGCCTCCCCCTGCCGGCGCGCAATCGGGGTGATGGTGTTGTGCTTGCCGGTTTCCGTTTCGGCGTACACGCAAGCCGTTTCGTCCGTGTACGTCCGCCAAACCGCCAGCGCCTTCGCCGCAAGCGCGGACACCTCCGCGCGCTCGCCGGTCAGCCGAAGTACGGTCAACGGCCAATACAGCCGCTCCGCCTTTACATACGGGAAGTCCGGCAACGCATACGTTTCCGCCGTTTTCGCCCGCTCCATCGCGAACGTGTACCGCCCGCCCTGAAAATGGTCGTGCGTCAGAATCGACCCGCCGACGATGGGCAGGTCGGCGTTCGAACCGATGAAGTAATGCGGGAACAGCCCGACAAAATCCAACAACCGTTCAAACGTTTCGGGCGTGACGCGCATCGGAACGTGTTTTTCGTTGAACACGATACAGTGCTCCGGGTAGTAAACGTACGGCGAATATTGGAAATGCCACCGCTCCCCGGCGAGCGTGACCGGAACGGTGCGCAAATTCTGCCGCGCGGGGTGGTCCAGCCGCCCGGCGTAGCCGACGTTCTCGAAGCACAGTTGACACCGGGGATACTTCTCCCCGTCCGCCGCCTTCAGCGCCGCCGCGATAGCTTTCGGGTCCTTTTCCGGTTTCGAGAGGTTTATCGTGATGTCCAGTTCGCCGTATTTCCCGCCGTAGGTCCAGCGCAAATCCTTCACGACCCGCTCGGTGCGGATATAGTTGCAGTCCCGGCACAGGCGGTAGAACCCGTCCGTCGCCGCTTGCGGGCTTTTTCGGTAATCCGCCGCGAAACGGTCCTGCACGACCGACGGCAGCGGGGTGAACAGCGCCATGACCTTCGTGTCGAACAGGTCCCGCTCGGTCGTGCCGCCGCCGATGACCCCGTTTTTCTCCGCGCGGTCGCACAGCCCGTCCAGCAACGCCTGCAGGGAATCCGTCCCCGGCAGTTCCGTCGGCGGGACGTACGCGTCCTCGCCGAGCAGTTCCAGCAGTCGGTTTCGGTAGTACACCCGGTCGCGTTCGTCCGCAAGCCCTTTTTTCTCCGCGTAGTCAATCAGCGCGTCAATCCAGCCGTTCTCCATTTTCGTTTTCCCTTCGTTTTTCCGCTTTCAACTACCAGTATATCGCTTTTTTCGCCGTTCGTCAAGAAAGGTTTGACAAATTCCGAAAAATGTTTTATACTGTACATACCTATTCCGTGAAAGGGGTCTTTTGCCATGTTTTTCGCGCGCCGCGTCCTGCCGTTCGCGCTCTGCCTTTGCGTCCTGCTGTCCGCGCTCGTTCTTCCGGCGCTCGCGTCGTCCGCGCCGTCCGAATCGTCCGCGCCGTCCGAGCCGTCGCCGCTCTCCCCCGTCGAGCGGGTCTTTCAAATCCTCTCGCTCACGATTCTGTTCGGCGGCGTCGTCCTGCTCCCCGTCTACTTCCTCCTCAACAAACGCCGGAAGCGCATTATCTCCTCGTTCGGGGAAAAGGACGAGGACGGGCAATGAGTTCCCCCGCCGGTCCGCATATAGCAGAATCGCAAGCGCCGCACGATTTCGCGACGCTTGCGATTTTTCATATACGCTATGGTTCCGATTCCTGCTCCGTCCGCACCCGACGGCACCGCACCGTCACGCGCGCCCGCCCGTCGAGCGTGCAGGAGAAAAGCGTCAAATCCCAACTGTCGCTTTTCATTTCCTCGACGGCGGTAGAGGCAAGGATTTCCACCTGCGCGACCTCATAGGAGAACGTGTATCCTTCCATATCCGTGAACAGCACGCTGTCGCCCGAAGCGAGGTTTTTCAGCCGCCCGAAATGGGAGGTGTAGTTGTGCGCGCAAATGACGAAACCGGGCAGATACGCCGTTCCGGCATACCGGCAGGGCGCGATTTTCATGCGCGCGCGGTCCCACGTGTCCATGACCGGCAGTTCCAGATTCAGCGACGGAATCTCGACCTTTCCGATATACAGATACCCGTCGATTTCCGCGGTCGGCATCTCCCGGTTCGGGTCGAGCACATAATCCGGCGTCGCGGAATTGCCCGGCGGTTGCGACGTCTGGGGCGATTGCGACGTCTGGGGCGACTGGGACGTTTGCGACGCCATCCGCTCCAGAATGCGGTCCACCGCCTGCCCCGCCCGGTAGTCGACCCAAATGTTATAGACACCCAGAACGAGGGCGACCAGCAGAATCAGGCAACCGATACAGATTAGCGCGATAGCGCCTCTCCGCTTACGCATTCGGGTTATCCTTTTTCCGCAACAGCAGGAAAATCCCGACGAACAGCGCCACCGCGCCAATCCCGCCCAGCACCGGAATCGGCCACCACAGCAGTCCGGTCGGGGGAAGCGGTTCGCTCGTCGTGCTCGACGAGGGCGGCGGGTTCTTATCGGTATTGACGACGGTAAACGTTATATCCTGTTGCGTAATCTGCACGGTATATGCCGCGGGCACTTCCTTTTCGGTGAGTTGCCAATCCTTTTCGGCGTCCAGACCGTCCCAGGTGCAGGACCAGTGATTGTCCGCATTGAGCGTCTGCTCGTCGTACACCTCGCCGTCGCAAAGCAGCTGGACCGTGATTTCCCGCGGACGGTCGCGCTCGTTTCCGTCGTCCTTCCAGACCTTCAGCGCCCGGCGTTGGACCGTTTCGTCCGTCACCTTGCGGAATTCGTACTTCGGCGATGTCACCACCTCGCGGTCCTCCGCGCCGTCCGCATTGACAAAGGGGACGCTCACCAGCATCGGCTGGGGGAAGAACCGAAGGTCGTCACGCGACGCGGGGGAACCGACCACCAGATACAGCCCGTCGGAAAGCCCGTCGAAACGCAAATTCCCGTTTTCGTCCGTTTGCCCGGACGTAAGGGGTTCGATACCGTCCCGCGCGGCATAGGCGGACAGCGTAGACGCAAGCGCCTTCCAGTCGTCGCTGTTCGGGTCGTCTGCCATACGCACGGCATAGCCGGAAAAGGGAGCGACAAGGGAATACCCGCCGTCGTTCCATTCCGCCGCTTTGAAAACGGAAAACGTCACGCCGGCGACCGGTTGGTCCTCATGCCGGAACAAAACGGTAATCGAACCGCTTTCCGCGGCGGATACCGACAGCGCGGTCGTCAGCAAAAGCAGTACGCAAATCGCAAACGACAAAACGCGTCTTTTCATGATAGCAAATCCTCCTTATACGGGTAGAAAAACAACGATAAACCAATCGTTTCCGCGCCGCGCGAACGGGGAACGCGACGTGCGCTCCCGCGCGCCGTTCCGCAACGGAAACTATACCGTGACTTATTATAGCACAAGTCGTCCCGTTTTGCAAGATTTTTTTCGAAAAAAGTCCCGTAAATTTTCGACTTTTTCGCACGTTTGCGCCCCGTTCCGCCCGTTCCGAAAAATCGCGGCGGCGGGGATTGACAGCCCGCGCGGAAAGTTGTATACTTTCGACAGGGGAAACGGCGGACCGACGAACCGCTTTTCCGGCGGGGATTTCCCGATTCCGCCGTCGGTCGACCGTCTTTTCCGCACCGAAGGAGGCATCGCCATGCACTACCGTATCGCCGTTTGCGACGACGAGGACGAGGACCGCCGCGCCCTCGCCGAACTGACCGCCCGCTGGGCGAACCTGAAACATCACACCGTCGAAATCTCCGCCTTTCCCTCCGCCGAGAACTTCCTGTTCCGCCGCGCGGACGCGGGCGAGCGCGGGTTCGACCTGCTGCTTTTGGACATCGA
>CANQTR010000025.1 GCA_947626805.1 uncultured Clostridia bacterium | reverse complement strand
GGTGCCGAGGTGGTCCATGAGGGACTGGTAGTTGTAGTGGGTCAGCACGCCGACGTGCGTGATGCCGGCGTTGACGATGTTGGAAAGCATGAAGTCGATGAGCCGGTACCGGCAGGCGAACGGGACGGACGCCATAGTCCGCTCGGAGGTCAGTTCCGGCACCCGCCGCTCGTTGAGTCCGGCAAACAGAATCGCGACCGCGCTCATGCCGTTTCGCCCCCTTTCAAAGCCTTTTCCAGTTCCTTCGCGCCGAACCGGCAGCCCGCGGGAATCGTAAGCCCGTCGGGAATGTCCAGCCCGCCGCCGACCAGCGTCAGCTCGGACGCGGTCTCCCGCGGGGCGCCGACCCGGCAGCCCGCGCCGAACGCCGTCCGCCCGTCGACGACCGAATAGTCCACGCACGCCCCCTCGCCGACGACCACGTCGTCGAACAGGACGCTGTCGCGCACGACCGCGTTCTTTTGGACCACCACGCCGCCGGACAGGACGCTGTTGACGACCTGCCCGTAAATTTCGCACCCCTCGGTGATGACCGAATTGCGCACGACCGCGTTCCTGCCGATGTATTGCGGGGCGCGGACGTCGGAACGGGAATAGATGCGCCAGGAACTGTCCTGCAGGGACAGCGCGGGGTTTTCGCCGAGGAGGTCCATGTTCGCCTCCCACAGGCTCCGAATGGTCCCGACGTCCTTCCAGTAGCCGTGGAACGGGAAGGCGTAGAGCGGTTCGCCCGCGCGGAGCATCGCCGGAATGACGTTCTTGCCGAAGTCCTTTTCGCTGCTCTCGTCCGCGTCGTCCGCGAGCAGGTAGCGCCGCAACGCGTCCGTCGAAAAGACGTAAATCCCCATGGACGCCTTGTTGCTCTTCGGGGCTTTGGGTTTCTCTTCGAACGAGCAGACGCGGTCGTCCGCGTCGGTTTCCATGATGCCGAACCGGGACGCCTCGTCGGGCGGGACGTCAAAGACCGCAATCGTGCAGACCGCCCCTTTTTGCTTGTGGAATTCGACCATTTCGGCGTAGTCCATGCGGTAGATGTGGTCGCCGGAAAGGACCATGACGTAGTCCGGGTCGAACTTGTCGATGAAGTTCATGTTCTGGTAGACGGCGTTCGCCGTGCCTTTGTACCACTCCGAGCGGTCCATCGCCTGGTAGGGCGGCAGGGTGCGTGCGCCGCCGTAGGTGCGGTCGAGGTCCCACGGCAGCCCGTTGCCGACGTACTCGTTGAGCGCGAGCGGCTGGTATTGCGTCAGAACGCCGACCGTGTCGATGCCGGAATTGACGCAGTTGGACAGGGGGAAGTCGATGATGTGGTACTTGCCGCCGAACGTGACGGCGGGCTTTGCGATGCGCTCGGTCAGCAGGTAGAGCCGACTGCCCTGCCCGCCCGCAAGCAGCATCGCCACGATTTCTTTCTTTTTCGCCATGGGTCTTTCACACCTCCGCGAACGTTATTGCATATATACAATATATTCAATATATTTTTGCAAAACGGTTCTATTTATTTTCCCGCGGGACCGCACATTTGGGGGCGCACGTTGCGACAGCAACGACGCGAATTTGGGGGTCGCCGAGAAGGGGGTCCTTTGGCAGCAGAGGGGTCAAAAATCCGAACGAATTTCCATGATTTTGCTGATTTGCCGCTTGGCAAAGCGACAAATCGGCAAATGCGGGGCGCGGTTGCCCCGCAAATGGAAATTCGCGCGCGATAGGGACAAATAACGGGGTGCGGGGAACGACGTTCCCCGCGCGTACTCCTCGTACCCCTCGTACCCCTCGTACGCGCCCTACTCGCCCGCGTCGTCCTGCGAATAGGCGTAGACGGTGGCGAAAACGTCGCCTTCCTCCTGCGCGGGCAAGAGCCTGTTCGCAAACGCATAGAGGAACGCCGCGGTGAGCGCGGCGACGACGAGCAGCCCGACCGCCTGCAACAGCCGGTCGCGCAAAATTTCCCGTTTCAAAACGCGTTCCCTCCCCCGCCGATTCTTACGCGTTCATTTTACCACAAAAAGCGTCGTTTGGCAAGGGGGTATGGGAAAGAATTCCGGCGGGCGGGCGAATTTTTTTGCAGCAGGAACCGGGAAGGGCGTGTAAAACGGAAAATTTTTCGCCGAAAAAGCGAAAAATTCCGATTTTCCCCTTTACAAGCCGGAAAAAATATGGTATAGTAGGAGGAAGGCATGGCTGGGTCGAAGGCAAATTTCACCTTGACCTTCCGCTCGGTTTTGCCGGATTGCAACAAACGGAGGTGAAAGAAGTGCTTCAGAAGGAAGAAAAGCAGCAAATCATCCAGACGTACGCCGTCCACGAGGGCGACACCGGCTCTGCGGAGGTGCAAATCGCCATTCTGACGACCCGCATCCGGCAGCTGACCGCCCACCTGCAGGCGAACCCGAAGGACAACCACTCCCGCCGGGGTCTGCAGCAGATGGTCAGCAAGCGGCGCAAGTTCCTCGGCTACCTGCAGAAGCGGGACATCAACCGCTACCGCGCCATCGTCGAGCAACTGGGTCTGCGCAAGTAAGCAAGCCAAGGGAACGCGGTCCGGACCGCCGGACCGCCTTCCCGCCGACCCTTCGCCGTAAGCCGGTTTATCATTTACCCGTGCGCCCGAAACGGGGTTCGGACGTTCGGTTAAGTGCTAAACTACGCTTGCGGCGGTCAGGAAAACGAAAGGAAGAAGCAAGATGTTTGAAGATTTCCGCAAGTTCACCTATACCCTCGCGGGTCGCCCGCTGGTCATCGAGACCGGCAAGATGGCGCAACTCGCCAACGGCTCCTGCCTGGTTCGCTACGGCGACACGGCGGTGCTCTGCACGGCGACGGCGTCCGCCGCGCCCCGCGAAGGCATCGATTTCCTCCCACTTTCCGTGGATTTTGAGGAAAAACTGTATTCCGTCGGGCGCATTCCCGGCTCGTGGAACCGCCGCGAGGGTCGTCCGACCGAGCACGCGATTCTGGCGTCGCGCGTCATCGACCGCCCGATTCGCCCGCTGTTCCCGAAGGATTTGCGCAACGACGTGGTGCTGTCGCTGACGGTCATGTCGGTCGACCAGGATTGCTCGCCGGAAGTCGCGGCGATGCTGGGCGCGTCTATCGCGCTGACGATTTCGGATATTCCGTGGAACGGACCGATTGCGGGCGTGTTCGTCGGTCTGGTGGACGGGAAGGTCGTCATCAACCCGACGCTCGCCGAGCGGCAGGTCAGCGATTTGCAGTTGACCGTCGCGGGGACCGCGAAGAAGGTCGTCATGATTGAAGCCGGCGCGAACCAGGTCGCCGACGACGTGATGTTCGACGCCATCATGCAGGCGCACGAGGAAATCAAGGAGCTGGTCGCGTTCATCGAGGGGATTCGCGCGGAAATCGGCAAGCCGAAGTTCGAATACCCGTCCTGTGTGCCGGACCCGGAACTGTTCGACAAAATCGAAGCGATGGTCCGCCCGGAGGTCGAAGCGGCGCTGGACACCGACGACAAGAAGGTCCGCGACGCACGGCTCAAGCCGGTCTACGACAAGGTGTACGAAGCGCTCGCCGAGGAATACCCGGACAGCAAGGCGCTGATTGACGAGTGCCTGTACAAACTGCAAAAGAAAATCGTCCGCCATTGGCTGTTGACCGAACAGCGCCGCGTCGACGGGCGCAAGATGGACCAGATTCGTCCGCTCGCCGCCGAGGTCGGGGTCCTGCCGCGCGTGCACGGGTCGGGGATGTTCACCCGCGGGCAGACGCAAGTGCTGACCACCTGCACGCTCGCGCCGATGAGCGAGGTGCAGCTGCTCGACGGGATTGACGTCGAGGAGACCAAGCGGTATATGCATCATTATAATATGCCGGGCTTTTCGGTCGGCGAGGCGAAGGCGTCGCGCGGGGCGGGGCGCCGGGAAATCGGGCACGGGGCGCTCGCCGAGCGTTCGCTCCTGCCGGTCCTGCCGTCGGTCGAGGAGTTCCCGTACGCGATTCGCTGCGTGTCGGAGGTCATTTCGTCGAACGGTTCGACGTCGCAAGCGTCCGTGTGCGGTTCGACGCTCGCGCTGATGGACGCCGGCGTGCCAATCAAGGCGCCGGTCGCCGGTATCTCTTGCGGTTTGATTACCGAAGGGGAGCGCTGGATGACCATGATTGATATCCAGGGGCTGGAGGATTTCTTCGGCGACATGGATTTCAAGGTCGCCGGGACCAAGAAGGGGATTACGTCGATCCAGATGGATTTGAAAATCGACGGGCTGACGCCGGAAATCATCAAGTCCGCGTTCGAGGTCACGCGCAAGGGGCGGTTCTATATCATCGACGAGTACCTGCTCAAGACGCTGCCCGCGCCGCGCGAGGATGTGTCGAAGTACGCGCCGAAGATGATTACGACCAAAATCGACCCGGAGAAGATTCGCGAGGTCATCGGGTCTGGCGGCAAGGTTATCCAGAAGATTTGCGCGGACACGAACTGCAAGATTGACATCGACGACGACGGCTCGGTGTTCATCGCGGCGGTCAACAAGGACGACGGCTACCGCGCGCTCGCCATCATCGAGGCGATTGCGAAGGACCCGGAACCGGGTACGATCTATATGGGGACGGTCACGCGGCTGATGAACTTCGGCGCGTTCGTCGAAATCGCGCCGGGCAAGGAAGGGCTGGTGCATATTTCCCAGCTTGACAAGCACCGCGTGGCGAAAGTCGAGGACGTCGTGTCGGTCGGCGACCAAATCAAGGTCATGGTGACGGAAATCGACGAGAAAGGTCGTCTGAACCTGTCCCGCCGCGACGCGCTCGCCGCCGCGGACGCCGCGGACGGGGAGTAAGAGGTTCAGAAAACGCAAAACGCTCTGCCCCGACCGGGCGGGGCGTTTTTCACGGAACGCGAGGGGCGCACGACGGAGCCTGCACGTCGTGCAGGCTGTTCAAGGGGACTTTTTGAAAAAAAGTCCCCTTGAAAATTCCCCAAAAACTTTTCGGTTTGGGGTGTAAATTGAGTTTTCGGTATGCCCGCTTTTTTAGGCTCATTTGCAAGGAACCTCTATGTTCCCGACGGTTTTTGTCGGGAATGGTCCTATTTCCTTTTCAAAATCAAATGCTGAAAGAACGCTACGTTCGTAAATACGGGTTCACTCTCCACCGCACATTCCAGCTTAAACATTCTTTCTTCCCAGTCGGGTTCCAATTTGAAGGAATTCGGTTGTATTCCGTAGAAGGTGCGAATACCGTATACGTTATCCAAACTAAATCTTTCTGCAATACAATCCTGCAAATCCTCTATCTCGTATGCATGTATGGTTCCGAAATTCTGTGACAGAGCGTCCTCTCCGTGCAAAAGAGCCATCGCCTCGTCCATGTTGTTTTCAAATACCGCTTTGTGCAGTATCTTACCGTTTTTATTATGCTTTACGATTGATAAAATTCCGTCATTCTTCAAAAGCCTGTAAAATTCCGCAATAAGGTCGGCGCGATTCTCGATATACTCCAAAACATTGTGACAGAGTATCACATCGAAACGATTGGCATCCATTCTTCTGAGGTTATCAATACTTCCTATTATTTGCTCGTAATGATTCCCGCATATTCGATGTTCAAGAAGTTCTTTGTTCGGCTCCACAGCCGTCACATCGTTACATTTTGCCAAATGATTTGCCGTAACGCCAAAACCGCTGCCAAAATCCAATATTTTTTTGCTTGTGAAGGCAAGATTCCGCCAAACCAATCTGTAGAACAGTCGTCCCCACGGTGCATTTATATACGCTAAGTACCCGTTGATGTCCATATGGTCTCCCTTCGCCGAATGCAAAGCCGCCCTCTCATCGAAAACGCCCAGCGTACCCCGGATATATACGTTGTGTACGATTCGACACGATTCTACCACGTTTTTTGTTGACTGTCAAGGGAAAGTTGCGGCAAAAACCCGCCGGGCGGGGAACCGTCCGGCGGGTGGTTTTTTTATGCCTCGCGGGTGACGCGGATATCCTTGAGGTGCATGAAATGGTTCGACAGGCGGAGTTCCCCGCCCGCGTCCGTGCGGAACGTGTGGTTATAGCCGAACGTGCCGACGTAGGTCGCCGTCACTTCCCTGCCGTCCGAGAATCGAATCCGCACGCGCGGCTTGTCGTCCGCGTCAAGCACCAACCCGCCGACGAGGTAGTTCATCTCGCACCTCTCCTTTTTATTGTTTCACAAATGGGATTCCAAAGGGCGGGCGCCCTTTGGCAGGGGGCTCGGGGGACGGCGTCCCCCGAAAAGCGCCCGAAAAGCGTCCCCCCGTCAGGCGTTGCCGTCCGAGCCGGACACGCTGACGCCGGGGAGGCGCACGGCGTAGGGACCGTCATACGACGACGTTTCGTACCGCTCCGCCGAGAACCGCATGTCGCCCTGCACGTCGAACAGGCTCCCGTTCACCGAGCCGCCCGTCACGGGACGGACGCTCCCGTCCGCGCCGATCAGGTACGCGAGCCGAATCTCCCCGCCGAAATGCCCGGTGAAGGAGTCCATCTGGAAGTCCGAGAAGGTCACCGCCCACAGGCAGGGCGCGCGCTTGAGCGCCTCGAACGGCAACTCCCCGTTCGCGCACCGCAAACCGCCGCAATCGCCGGTCGGCGCGACGCCGAGGTAGCGGCAGAACCGGCTCGACCCGTGGACCGCCTGCAGGGTCCCGCCGGTCAAAAGCGGCAGTTCCCGGAGCGGCACGCCCTCGCGGTCGTACGGCACGTCCGAAAACAGCGTCAAATCCAGCGCGTCCCCGCGCAAATCGCTCCCCTGCACGGCGTCGCCGGGTTTCCACGTCGAATACTTCGCGTAGAGCATGCCCGCCGACGAGCGCTCAGCGTAGAACGACAGCACCGCCGGGAGCGCGTTGCCGCTCAGCACCACGTCGTACGTCCCGCTCGGGAGCGTCCGCGTCGCTTTGGCGCGGTCGGCGGCGAAGGTCAGCGCTTCGGCGGCTTTCGCGCGCAACGCGTCGACGTCCAGCTCGCCGTAGGAGAACGTGTTGTGCAGTTCGACGTCCTCCGGCGCGCGGCACTGCACGACGAACTCGCCCTTGACCTTCGCGTCGGAAAACGACACGTCCGTCCCGTTCGAGGCGGTGATGCGGCAGGTCGTCCGCGTGACGAAAACCTCCGCCGAGTTCAGAAACGCGTCCTCCCGCGTGTCCGCCGCGAACAGCGCCTCCGCCATGCGCGCGCCGCTCTCCTCTAGCGGAAGTGTCGCCAAATCGCCGGTTTTCGCGATAAACGGGGCGGAAACCGGGTCCGGCAGTTCGTAAAACGGGTTCGCCGCGCAACCCGCCGCCGTATACGCGCCGCGCAACGCTTCCCGCATCGCCGGTTCGCCGTCCGACGCGAGCAACGTCACGTCCGCGCTCCCGCGGGTCGGACCGTCCTGCCCCGCGCCGTCGCGGAACACGGTCACGGTGAACGTCCGGCAGTTCGTCGCGCGGCGCTGGTCGAGCATGCGCCGAACGAAGAACAGCTCCGACGATTCCTCGCAACTTTCGCGGACGCGCCATGCGGAAATCCCCTCCGCCGCGAGCGCGTTCAAAAGACGGTTATAACTTTCATTTCGTTCCATTTGTTACGCCTCCTTTCAACCCAATCGAATTTTCGCTTTCATATACGGACCGCCGTCGGACACCTTGACCCACTCCTTGTAGCCCTTGCCGCAATAGCCGGAACCGCACAGGACGGGCGTTTTGCTCATCATCGTGACCGACTTCAGCAGGTCCGGCACGTACCCGGTCAGCACGATGGGCGAGAACACCTTGCCTGTCAGTTTGCCGTCGCGAATCTCACGCGCAATTGTGACCATGCATTGGATACCCCAGTTCTTCGGGTCCTCCATGCCGCTCGACGGGTTTTCCAGCAGGAAGCCGTACTTGACCGACGAAATCAGGTCCTCCGGCGTGCTTTCGCCGCCCTCGAAGTAGGTGTTCGTCATGCGGGTATACGCCTTGCGGCGGTAGCTCTCCCGCCGTCCGTTGCCGGTCGGGCGCACGCCCAGGCGCAAGGCGGACAGCAGGTCGCACATGCCGCCGCGCAAGGTCCCGTTCTCGATGACCGTCGTGTCGCCGGTCAGCGTGCCCTCGTCGTCGAACCACGCGCTCGCCGATTCCGGGATTGCCATGCCGTCGTGCATGGTCACCAGCTCGCTCGCGACCGTGCCGCCGACGAACTGCCGCGCCAGCGCGCGGTCCTTGACGAACATGTCCATTTCCACGCCGTGCCCGAACGCCTCGTGGACAATCATGCCGGTCGTCGCCGGGTCGCAAACGCACTCGTACTCGCCCGGCGGAATCGGTTCGCTGTCCAGCAGTTCCGTCGCCGCGCGGACGATTTCCGGCAGGTCGTCGCCGAGCGCGTCCAGCAGTTCCGCGCCGCCGAGCGCCGAGTACGGGCGGTAGTAGTCCTTGATTTCCTCCCCGCGGCGGCACAGCACGACCACGCTCGCGTTCGTCCACAGCAACGTCTGGTCGAGGTCGCGGTGCTCCGACAGGAACAGCTTCCGGCAGGACCGATAGGACACGTTGACCGAAACGTCCAGCACGCGCTCGTCCAGTTTCAGCCCCTTTTCGCGCACTTCGCGCAACTTGTCCAGGATTGCCTCGTCGCCCATGTCGCGCGGGTGCACCCGCCACGCGGACGTCTTGCACAGCGTCGCCGGTTCGTCCGGGGGCAACGGCGTCGGCAACGGCGTCACGCCGACCGGCGTCGCGCGCTTTTGCGCGGTCAGTCGCGCTTCGATTGCGGTCACCAGCTCGTCTACGCTGTCCGGCAGTTCGTTGAACGAGTACTCCGCACAGCCGACTTCGTCGAATACCCGCACGACGTACCCGCTCCCGCCGCCGATGCCGCTCGTCCGTATCGCACTCCCGCTGCGCGACACCTGCCACGCCCGGCTGTCGTCCGCGACCGCTAACACGCTCGCGTACGCGTACTTCCCCCGCAACGCCGTCACCAGCGCGCGTAGGTACGCCTTGTTTTCGTCGATTTTTGGGAACATCTGTCAACTTCCTTCCTATATTATATATATATATATATTGTTTTTTAGGAGTACGCGCGGGGAACGTCGTTCCCCGCACCCCGTTTGTGGTCCCGGTCATGCGCAAATTTCCATTTGCGGGGCAACCGCGCCCCGCATTTGCCGATTTTTCGCTTTGCCAAGCGGAAAATCGGCAAAACCATGGAAATTCGTTCGGATTTTCAACCTCTCTGCTCCCAAACCGCCCTCTTCCCGGCGACCCCCAATGTCGCGTCGTTGCTCTCGCAACGTTCGCCCCCAAATGACGTTCTGCCGCGTGGCATGGAACGCAAATTTGGGTGCGAGCCGTGGGCTATTCAGGCGCAAGTTGAAGGTCATTTGGGTGCGAGCGAGGACGGTTCGCAAATGCGGACCGTCGGAGCCGGCAAGCACCGGGTCGCGAAGGTAAAAATCGGGAAAGCACCGAACGAAAATCGCGAGGCGGGAAGGTAAAATAAAACCTTTGACACCCCTCGAAGTTGACGGCAGTTTACTGCTGTCAACTTCGCGCTAGGGGGGCTTGGGGGTGCTGGCACCCCCAAACGTACCCCTTACTTTTTCATGATACCACAAAATTTTCCCGTTGTCAATCTTGCAAAAGCAAAAAGAACGTGCTATACTGAAGGTGGACGAAAAAGGACGACGCAAAAAGGAGAAAGAAACAGCATGGAAAAGAAACTACGGGTCGGCATGGTTGGCGCGGGGAACATCGCGTGCAGTTCGCACCTGCCGGCGTACCAAAAATGCGCGAACGCGGAGGTCGTAGCGATTGCCGACCTGAACCGGGAGCGCGCGGAATCCGCGGCGAAACGGTTCAACATCCCGGCGTTCTACGGGTCGGTCGAAGAGTTGCTGGCGAACGCGGACGTAGACGCAATCGACGTCTGCACCTGGAACAACGGTCACGCGCCGGTCGCAATCGCGGCGGCGAAGGCGGGCAAGCACATCCTATGCGAGAAGCCGCTGACCGTTTCGGACGAATGTGCGGAGGCGGTACGGGACGCGGTGAAGAACGCGGGCGTGAAGTTCTTCCTCGCGGTGCCGGGTCGGTTCGGGTCGCGCAACGAATACCTGCACAAGCAAATCGCGGACGGCGCGTTCGGCGAGGTCTACTTCGCGAAAACCGCCTACGTGCGCCGTCGCGGCACGCCGTCGGGCTGGTTCACCGACAAAAAGACGGCGGGCGGCGGTCCGGTCATCGACATCGGCGTACACGGCATCGACGCGGCGTGGTACCTCATGGGCTGTCCGACGCCGACGCGCGTTTCCGCGTTCACGTCCTACCACATCGGCGACTACCAAACCAAAGGGGTGGACCGCTGGCAGGGAACGCCTTGCCCGGACAACCGGTTCGACACGGAGGACATGGGCGCGGGGGTCATCCACTTCGCGAACGGCGCAATGCTCCTGTTCGAGGCGGCGTGGGCAATCAACGGCGCGCCGCACACGGACACGCAAATATTCGGCACGAAAGCGGGCGCGGACCTGAACAGCCTGACCATCTACGGCGAGCGGGACGGCTACCTGAGCGACGACCGGGTCAGCGTCGGGGAGAACGACAAGTTCCTCGCGGAAATCACGCACTTCGCCGATTGCGTCCTGCACGACAAGCCGACCCGCTACCCAATCGAGCAGGCGGTGACGATGCAGAAAATGCTCGACGCAATCTACGAATCCGCCGCGCAAGGGAAGGAGGTCCTGCTCGCATGAAAACCTGTATCAGCACCTACAGTTTCGCGCAAGCCTACCACGACGGGAAAATCACCTACCCCGGCATGCTCGAAAAGGCGAAGGAACTCGGCTGCACGGGCGTCGAGTTCGTCGTCGACGACGTCGCGCCGGACGGAAAGAGCGACCTCGGCGATTTCTGGCTGAACCTCGCGGACGAGGCGCGGCTGATGGGGCTGGAAGTCCCGATTTACACGACCGGCGCGAACTTTTTCCAGCCGGACCCGGAGGAGGAGATTGCCCGCGTCAAGCGGCACGTCGATTTGGCAGCCGCTTGCGGTATCAAGCTCATGCGGCACGACGTGACGGCGGGGTTCTACCCCGGTTACGACGGTCCGCGCACGTTCGACGCGGTGCTGCCGGTCGTCGCGCCGGCGATTCGGGAGGTCGCGGAGTACGCTTCCCGCAAGGGCGTCACGACCTGTTCGGAGAACCACGGGCGCATCGTGCAGGACGCGGAGCGCATGCTCGCCGTGTTCTCCGCCGTCGGGCACCCGAATTACCGCTACCTGTGCGACATCGGCAATTTCGGCGGTGTGGACGAGGATTGCGCCGTTTCCGTTTCGAAACTGCTCCCGCTCGTCGCGCACGTCCACGTCAAGGACGCGTTCTGGCGGAGCGGTATGCGCCCGAACCCCGGTCGCGGCTGGAACCGCACGCGCGCGGGCAACTACCGCCGTGCGACCATTTTCGGGCAGGGCGACGTGCCGACCTACCAGTGCCTGCAAATTCTACACGATTCCGGCTACGACGGGTACTACTCGCTGGAATTCGAGGGAATTGAGGACAACCTCATGGCCATCGAAATCAGCATGGAGAACCTGCAGCGGATGTTGGGAGAGATTGAAAAATGAACGTCATCTTGCGCGACGGGCAGGTCCTGAGCGAGACAAAGGGGCTCATCGGGGCGGACGTGCTCGTCAGGGACGGGAAAATCGCGGCGGTCAAGGCGCACCTCGACGGGCCGCAATGCGAAGGCGCGGCGGAGTACGACCTCGCGGGCGGGCTGCTGGTGCCGGGGCTGGTCGACACGCACAACCACGGGTTTTGCGGGACGGAGTTCGCTTCGGCGGACGAGCGGTTCGACGACGGACTGCTCGCGCTCGCGCGGTGCGGTGTGACGTCGGTCGCGCCGACGGTGCGGGCGCTGCCGCAAGACCGTCTGCTCGCGGCGGTCGCGAACATTCGGCGGGAGAAGTCCCGCGCGCCGTTCGGGGCGCGTATCCTCGGCATCAACCTCGAAGGGCCGTTCCTTTCCCCCGCGCGTATCGGGTCTATGCGGCCGGAAAACCTCGCGCCGCCCACGCCGCAAGCGCTCGACGAAATTCTTTCCGCGTGCGGCGGCGACCTGCTGTCCATCACGGTCGCGCCGGAACTGCCGGGGGTCCTGCCGTTGCTCGAAACCGTCCGCGCGGCGGGCGCGAGCGCGGCCGTCGGGCACACGGACGCGACGGCGGAGCAGGTCCGCGCGGCGGCGGACGCGGGCGCGAACCGTGTCACGCACCTGTTCAACGCCATGCGCCCGTTCAAACACCGCGACCCCGGCGTCGTCGGCGCGGCGCTGACCGACGAGCGGCTGGTTTGCGAGCTGATTTGCGACTACGTCCACAACGACCCCGTCGCGGTCGACCTCGCTATCCGCGCGAAGGGGCTTGACGGCGTCGTCATGGTCAGCGACACCGGCCGCATGGCGGGGCTCGGCGACGGCGAATACGTCATCGAGGGCAAGAAACGCGTCGTGCGCGGCAAGCTCTGCCAGACCGAGGAGGGCGTCATCGCCGGGAGCGTCTGCTCCCTGTTCGAGGGGTTCCGCAACCTGCTTCTGCACGGCTACCCGCTCGCCGACGTGTCCCGCCTCGCGTCCCTCAACCCCGCGCGCGCCGCCGGGCTGGATAAACGTATCGGTTCCATCGCCGTCGGCAAGTGCGCCGACCTGATGCTGCTCGACAGCCTGTTCAACGTCAAGGCTGTCTGGGTCGGCGGCGTGAAGGTCGAGTAGTACGAGGGGTACGAGAGGTACGAGGGGTACGGTGGGGGTCGTGACGACCCCCACACCCCCGCATCGCGCATTCGACTGCCGTCGAATGCGGGGGGAACGTATACAGATAGCGAATATACACGCCATTCGGCAAGTTGCGCAGAAGTCATGTGCAACTTGCCGTATTTTAAAATGTGCAATTAATTTCGATTTGTCCACATATACAAATTTTTAAAAATAGGACAAAAATGCACCCTCTCGCTTGATTTTTTCTTCCATAAGTTATATACTGTCGGTAGACAGAGAAAAATGAAAATTGGAGGAAAAAGGTATGTTCAAAAAGTTCTTATCGTTCGTTTTACTTGCAGCTATTTTGGTATTAGCCTTTCCCCTATCCTCATTTGCAGAGTTAGAGAACTCAGAAAAAGAAAAAGTGGAAGCAGTCACTTCTGAAATTTTATCTATGATAAAAAAGGAACATGTCGAAAACCAAATAGTCGTGACAATGCAAGACGGCATCACCCCTAAAGAAGCTGAAAATCTTTTCCAAAACCTTGGCATACTGACAAGTTTAACCGACCAAGAAATTTGTTTGCGTCGCAATTATGACTATTTTCCAACAACACAAATTTCTTTCACTTTATATGTGCCTGAACAACAAATAGTTGATAGGTTGGTCCAATTGCAATTGTCCGAAATCGTTTATAGAGCAATTCCTAATCTAATTATTAAAACAGAAGGTGTCGAAGAAATTTCTTCCGGCAACGATATCCCCCCCCATTTCTACAAGCCCCAATAACACAAACGCTTCCAGCTATGACCCAGAAACAACGGCTTGGGCCTTTGATATGATTCATTATTCAAACGCATTGCAAATGGACAATGAAGTGTTAGTAGGCGTTTTAGACACTGGCTATACACCGCACGAAGATGTAGAGTGCGTAGACATGAACCTTGCGAGAAATTTTTACGACAGAAACAATTTATATGATGTTACTGACTACGATGGGCATGGTACATTCATAGTCGGTGAAATTGGCGCAACCATGAATGGTAAAGGCGTTAATGGAGTTTGTTCTTATGCAACAATCGTTCCCATAAGAATTGCCAGAGTAAAATTAAATGATGAAGGGGAAATAGAAAGTGCCATCGTCAACTATCAGGATGTAATAGACGCACTGAATTACTCAGAAAGTATTGGAATTAAGGTTGTAAATATAAGTTATTTTTTGAATGAAAACTTGGCAATAAGTATTGCGGATTCTAACTATACGGGTGTAGTTGTTATATCTGCCGGAAACGATAATTCCGATGTTGAAAACATTTATGATTACGGATATAAATATATCAAGCCAAACTGGTTGATTGTTGGTGCAGTTCAAAACGATGGAAAAAAGCATTGGCAATCTAACTACAGCAAAAAATACGTTCATTTGTTTGCACCGAGTCAGAGCATCCGTGGCATTGCAGCAGATGGAACTGGGTATACAAATGAAGGAGCAACTTCTATGGCAGCACCATTTGTAACAGGTGCGGCAGCAATTCTCTTAGAGGATAATCCTTTCTTGACCAGCGAACAGATATGCCAAAAATTAATGAATACCGTCACGAAAGATTCACAATTTACCAATTATTGTGTTTCCGGCGGGATTCTAAACATATCGGCTGCAACAACGTCTTTGCGAACCGATTATCGCGGCGCATACTCGCTTGGGGACATAGACGGTGATGGATATATAACAGAAACAGACTACATATTACTGAAACGAGCGGTGTTGGGTACTTTTTTGCTTAACAGCCAACAAAGTCTCGCTGCAGACGTGAACAACGATCAAACAGTAGACACAATAGACTACATGCTCGTCAAACGGTTTATTTTAGGAACATTGTATTTCCCGCCGCACCATATTTGAAAATAATCAGAATATGTTATACCACCAAAAGGAGAATCATTCATTATGAAACTGATGAAACGAATCGTTTCCGTTTTGCTCTGCGCCGCGGTGCTTTTCGGGTGTTTCGCGATGCTTGCGGTCGCGGAAGAGCAGACCGTCGAGGAGCAGGTGACCGAAATGCTTGCGAAGGAACGGGAGCCGGGGCAGGTCGTGGTCAACTTCCGGGACGGCGTGACCCGGGCGGAAGCCGATCAGATGCTGGTCGAAACCGGGGTCCTGACCGATCCGACGGACCCGAAGGTCGTTCTGCGCGACAACTGGGATTTCCTGTCGCAAGACGTTCCGCTTTCGTACACATTGTATGTGGGTGAAAGCCGTATCTTCGAC
Organism: uncultured Clostridia bacterium; assembly: GCA_947626805.1. Taxonomy (GTDB): domain Bacteria; phylum Bacillota; class Clostridia; order Oscillospirales; family CAG-382; genus Coliplasma. The sequence goes on along the minus strand of CANQTR010000025.1, from coordinate 4,956 downwards.
GTTCTGGTGACGCTGTTACAGAACGAACTGGTGCAGAACGCCTGTCCGAATTATGTCGTGCATTTGGTAGATAACGGCGAAATCTTCTTTCGCGGCGACGTGAACACCGACGGCGAAGTCGATATGGCAGACTATCTATTGCTCAAGCGGACAATGTTGGGGACCTACAAACCGACTGAGATAGGCGAGTTCTGTGCCGACGCAAACGGCGACGGCACGGTCGATTCGCTGGATTATCTGCTGGTAAAGCGGCACATACTCGGCACATTCGGCGACCTCGGCACCGTGTACGCGCACGATTGGTAAGCGTAGGGTACGAGGGGTACGAAGGGTACGAGGAGTACGGTGGGGGAATAATTATGCAAACCGTCCCGACAGAGGTTTCCGTCGGGACGGAATTTTTTGTCGGGACAGTTTTTTAACGCTTTGCGGGCGAGGTCACGTGCCGAACACCCCGCGCCTTGTCGGTTCGACCCGTACCAAGCGAATTCCTTCGTTTTAGACACCAGACCGAAAAGTTTTTGAGGATTTTCAAGGGACTTTTTTCAAAAAGTCCCTTGAATGGGGGGCGGGGCGAAGCCCCGTAGACCCGTCTTGCAGGCGAGATTCATGCGCCGAATACCGCCTTCGCAAATTCCGTGAGCGCCTTTTTGCGGTCGCGGTAGAGCGCGGAACGCTCCTTGTAGTACCGTTCGCACAGGCGGTCGGCGCAATATTTCTCGCCGGAAACGAAGAACGTTTCCAGCAAATCCCGCTGGTAGGGCGTCAGCACCTCGTAGCCGCACGCAATCAGCGTCAATTCACGCTCCGCGCGTACCTGCCGCGCCCGCGAGCGCGCGCCGACGCACCCCGCCGTCCGCGCCGCCTCTAAATACCGCTTCCGCCGCAAAAGCGCCTCCGCCCGCGCCGTCGCCGTTTCGTCCTTCCCCATCTCTTCCACGCTCCCTTCACAAGAACCGAACATTTGTTCTATTGCGGATAGTATACCACAAACGGAACCACTTGTCAAGGGGCAAAAGGGGCGCAAAATTGGGGTTTATGCAACGGAACTCTCGGAGAAAGCCGCCGGTTCGGGGGAATGGCGGTCAACGATTTCGTAGACCGTTTCCTCGGCGAGCAGGACCTCGAGCGCGCGGTAGGAAACGCCGTAGAACGGGCATTCCTTGCGCGGGAAGCAAAAGCGAACGGACGCACCCTCCCGTTCGAGGTTCGGGTACGAGAGGGCGCGAAGGCGGCGATACTCCCGCTCCGCCGCCGATTCGTCGGGGAAGCGCAAGTCCGCCTCGGCGTTGAACACCTTCCCCTCGGCGTCAAAGCAGTAGGTGTAGGTATAGGTGATGCCGTGCTGGGACGTTTGCGCGGTGATATAATCGGTATAGACCAGCAGAACGACCTCGACGGGCGGCAGCGATTCCGACGACTGCTCCGACGGCGCGGACGAAACCGACGCCTCCGACGGAACCGACGGCGGTTCGGACGGTTCGGACGGCACACTGCAAGCCGCGCACAGCGCCAACGCGAGGACGCACGCGGCGAAGAGGATCCGTTTCATCGCGTTCCCCCCTTTCAACGGGGCTATTGTACCACAAAGCGGACGAAACCGCAAGTGTTTTTTTCGCCCGAACGCGTTCCGAACGTGCGTGAAACGAAAAAAAATCGCACGAAAACGAAAAAAACGCAAAAAAATTGAAAAAAACGCTTGACAAATGCTTTTTTTATGGTATACTGGGAAGCAGTGAAAGAAAGAGAAAGGAATCCGAACCATGTCAACTACCACAACCATGCAACGGAAGGAAGACGTCAAGCGCGAATGGTACCTCATCGACGCGGCGGGCAAGTCGCTCGGACGAGTCGCCGCGCTTGCCGCCACGATCCTCAACGGGAAGCACCGCCCCGAATACACGCCCCACGTGGATTGCGGGGATTGCGTCGTCATCATCAACGCCGCGCAAGCCGTTCTGACGGGCAAGAAGCTCCAGCAGAAGGTCCACTATCACCACACCGGCTACATCGGCGGGCTGAAAGCCGAAAAGTACAGCACGCTCATGGCGACCAAGCCGGAACGGGCGATGGAACTGGCGGTCAAGGGGATGCTCCCGAAGAACTCCATCGGCGACAACAGTTTCGCCCGTCTGAAGGTCTATGCCGGTCCCGAACACAAGCAGACGGCGCAAAAGCCGACGCTCGTGGAAGTTTAAGGAGGTAAACAGAAATGACGTATACACCAGCAGTCCCCTATTTTTACGGCACGGGCCGCCGCAAGACCAGCGTCGCGCGGGTCCGCGTCCTGCCCGGCACGGGTTCGTACACGGTCAACGGCAAGTCGGCGGAGGAGTATTTCGGGCTTGATACGCTGCTCCTGCTGCTCAAGCAGCCGTTCGCGGTGACCGGCACGGAAGGTCGGTTCGACGTCGTCTGCACGGTCAAGGGCGGCGGTCTGTCCGGTCAAGCCGGCGCGGTGCGGCACGGGATTTCCCGCGCGCTGCTGCAGGCGGACGACAATTTCCGTCCGCTCCTGAAGAAGGCGGGTCTGTTGACCCGCGACCCGCGTATGAAGGAACGCAAGAAGTACGGTCTGAAGGCCGCCCGCCGCGCGAGCCAGTTCAGCAAGCGCTGACGAGAGCGATTCACACGGCGAAACAATCGACGAAAAACGGGAAGGAAGGTACGCGGAAGTTGCGCCTTCCTTCCGCTGTTTTGGGGAGGAACCGACTATGCGAAAAAAGAAATCGCCCTACACGGCATATCACGACGGGCAATGGGCGCTCTGGGCGGTCGTCGCCGTCACGACGGTCAATCTGGTCCTCGCCGCCTTCTCCTTCGGGCTGTTTTTCCCGCTTTCGGCGTGGCTGCCGCGCCTGCTGCTGGTGAACGGCGTCGACGCGCTCGCCGCGGACGACCCGTCCGGCGTGTGGTGGGTCGTCGGGTGCGTCCTGCTGTACCTCGCGTACCCGGTGTGCGCGGTGCTGTCCTACCGGTCCGACCGGTTCCCCGCCATGCGCGCCGCGCTCGTCCTGTATGCGCTCGACAGCGCGTACTTCCTGCTCGTCGTGTCCCTGCCCGTCATCGCGGTCGACGGGTTCCGCGCGACGCACATCATCGAATTCCTGTTCCGCGGGTTCGCGGTCCTGCAGTTCTACAACGCCGACCGGGTCTTTCACGACCCCGCGCGCAAGGACCCGTCCTACCGTCTGCCGCCCCCGCCGCCGAAGGACGACGAACCGTCGGACGAGGACGACGACGAGGACCAGGGGATTCAGTGGTAAGTTTGCACAAAGGTTAACAGGGAGGAAACGGAAATGGCAATGCTTTACGGCGACGGCGTCCGGGACGACACGGACGGCATTCAGGCGCTGCTGAACAGCGGGAAGCGGGAAATCGCGCTCCCGGAACCGGCGGTGCGGTACACGATTTCGAAAACGCTGGTCCTGCCGACCGGAATCCGTCTGGTCCTGCCGCGCCGCGCGGAGATACGGCTCGCGGACGGCTCCAACTGCCCGATGCTGAAAACCGCGACGGTCGCGTCGCACGCGAACCGCCTGCCCGACTGGGCGGACGCGCCGACGCGCCACCAGTACGCCTACGTCGACGACTGGGCGCCGGTGGTGAACACCCGCGACGTCGAACTTTGCGGCGGGATTTGGAACTGCAACAACCGCGGGCAGAAGCCGAACCCGGTCAAGTCCTTCGACTACACCCCCCGCGAATTCTCCGGCATGGGCATGATGTTCTACGGCGTCGACGGGCTGAAACTGTCCGCCCTGACCGTCAAGGACCCGACGAATTACGGCATATTGCTCGATAGAGTCGTGAATTTTACGGTAGAAGATGTGCAATTTGACTATAATCTCGGCAATCCGATGCCGCTGACGATGGACGGCGTGCACGTTTGCGGGAACTGCCGGAACGGGGTCATTCGCAACCTGAAGGGGGCGGTCTACGACGACCTGGTCGCGCTGAACGCGGACGAGGGGTCGGGCGGACCCATCACGGACGTGCTGATTGACGGGCTGTTCGCCGAGCGCTGCCACAGTGCGGTGCGCATGCTGTCGGTGCAGCAGCCGGTCAAGCGCGTGCGCGTCTGCAACGTGTTCGGGACGTACTACCAGTATTGCGTGGCGCTGAGCAAGTACTACCCGCCGGAGACCACGGCGGGGTTCGAGGCGATACAGTTGGACCACATCTTCGCGTCGAAGGCGCCGCGCGAGGTCTACCCGTTCCCGGATTCCTACGTCTTTCCGCTCTTTTGGATTGAGGAAAACGTCCGCGTGGACGGGCTGACCTTGCGCGACGTGTTCCGCGAGGAGGAGATAAACCCCATTTGTACGCTGTATGTGGGGGAAAACGCGGTCGTTCGTCGGTTGACGCTGGACAATGTCGTCACCGTGAACCGCACCGGCAAGCCCATGCCGTTGTTTGAGAACCGCGGGACCGTGCGCGAGCTTTCCGCGCGCGGGCTTTCCGCGGGTGCGGACGACCTGCTCGTCAACCGCGGCGTCGTCGCGTTCGCCGAGGGGTCGTTGTCGTAGGTTTTATAGCGAACGTGGGAACGGGGGAACGGGGAACGCGATACGAGGAGCGGGGGAACGGGAGACCGTGCAGGGGAAGTAACTTCCCCTGCACCCCGTCATGTGTCCCCCACTTAGGGCGGTTCTTCCCTTGCGGCTCACCCCGGAGCCGCATTTTTCGACCCGAAACGGGGGGTACGGGGGAACGAGGAGCGGGGGAACGTGCAGGGGAAGTAACTTCCCCTGCACCCCGTCATGTGTCCCCCACGTATGGCGGTTCTTCCCTTGCGGCTCACCCCGGAGCCGCATTTTTCGACCCGAAACGGGGTCGAAAAGGAACGGGGCGCGGGGAACGAGGAGCGGGGGAACGCGCAGGGGAAGTAACTTCCCCTGCACCCCGTCATGTGTCCCCCACGTATGGCGGTTCTTCCCTTGCGGCTCACCCCGG
>CANQTR010000024.1 GCA_947626805.1 uncultured Clostridia bacterium | reverse complement strand
GGCAAACACGATGAACAGCAGCAGGAACGGAAAAACGTAATAGCCGAACCCGAACAGCCCCCGCACGACGTCCCGCAATCCGCCGAAGAAACCGTTGTCAATCCACGGAAAGAAGGTCAGAATCAGGAAAAAAGCGAAAAAGACCGCAAGCGCTCCGGCAATCACGCCGCCGTAGCCGCCGGCACTTTGCGTCTTTTTCGGGGGATTCTTTGAAGCGCCCTTTCGGGTCGTCTTTTTCTTAGCCATCGTCCTTCTTTTTCCTTTCCTTTCCTCCCGCAAAAAGCCCCTTACCGGCGCGGAAGGAGCCGTTCTACGGGAAAATCCGAATGTTCTTCAACTGCCTTTGCTTCGTATCAATATCTGCAATCGTTCCTCAAGCAACCAGAAAATCCGCCAGAATCGCGCACAGACCGACCGCAACGGAATAGACGCTGAAAACCGTGAATCCTTTCTTCTTCGCAAAGAATTGCAGCAGGCGAATCGCGCCGAGCCCGACGACGAATGCGGTCACGGAACCGACGGCGCACGGCGCCGCAAGTTCGGCCGTCATGCCTTCCGCAAAGAAATCCGGCAGTTTCAGCACGCAAGCCCCGAGGATTGCCGGAATGGACATCAGGAAGGAGAAACGGACCGCGTCCTCCCGCGTCAATCCGCAAAGCCGCCCGCCGGTGATGGTCGAACCGGAGCGCGAAATGCCGGGCAGGACCCCGAACACCTGCACGCATCCAATCAGGAACGGACGCGCCCAGCCAGCGTTCTCCAACGTCAGCCTGCCGGTCGCCAACCGGTCGCTGACCCAGAGCATCACGCCGTTGACCACCAGCAACAGCCCGACCGCCCAGCGGTAGGCGCCGAGCGCTTCGACCCGGTCGGAAATCAGCGCGATAGGCACGAGCGGCAGGGCGGACAGGCAGAGCATCAGAAACAAACGCTCCCCGAATTGCAGGGGTTCCTTCCGTTTCCCCCACAGCCTGCCGGTAAACAACTTGCCGAGCAGGGAAAAGACCCCCTTGAACAGCAGGAGAATTTCCTTGCGGAACATGACGACCACCGCGAGCAGGGTCGCGAGGTGCAAAAGCACGTCGAACGCGAGCGTATCCGTATTCGCGGTGTCCGTGCCGAAGAATCCGTGCGCGAGCGCAAGGTGTCCGGAACTGGAAATCGGGAGGAACTCCGCGATTCCCTGCAGAAGGCCGTAGAGAAGGGATTCCCAGATTTTCATAGGTGGTTTCTATCGCCTTTCCGTCAAAAAGTACGGCTTACGCGCCGGAACCGTAATTCTGCACCGCGTCGATGGTATCCTCGATTTCCATGTGCGTCTTTTCGAGCAACCCCTCGAATCGGGAGGCGTAGTTGGAATCGAGCGTCGTGAACGCCGTCGTGATACCGCCCCAGTCGTAGGCGGGGCAGACGTCGAAGGAGCGGGTGGAGAAAATCAGGTCGAGCATTTCGCCGGATTCGTTGTCGCGCACGTCGCGGTATTTCAATTGCTTGTCGTAGAACGCCGGGGTGACGAGTTGTTGCGACCACATCGAGAGCGCCTCAAGCACCGTACCGACCTCCTCGACGTTCGGCAGGTTGCGCGGAATCGCGAGATAGGATGTGTTGCCGGTGGAAACCGTGTGGTAGTAGGAACTCTGGTCGGCGAAGGTTTTCGGAATCGGCAGGACGCCAATCGCGTCCTCCATGTCGCGGAACCCGACGAGGTTGAAAAGACCGCCCATGTAGAACAGTTCGCGCTGCTCGAGGAACGCTTTGTTGACGGTCTCCTCCCACGGGTTGGGGTATTGCGGGTACTTGCCGCCGTTTGCGACCATGACGTCGTCGGAATTGTAGAAGGTGATGATTTTGTCGAGCGCGTTATAGAGTTGTTGCGGGCTGTTTTCGATGGTCAGGTAGGGCAAATCGTCGTCGTCCTTGTCGGTCACGCGCAAACCGCCGCCGAGCACCTGCACGAACACGTTGTAGGTTTCCGTGCCGAGCGCCCACTGGTCGTGTTCGTCAATCGTTCCGTCGCCGGTGACGTCCTTCGTAATGCCCTTGCAAATTTCCATGAAGTGGTCGAGCGTCCAGTTGCCGTCGCGGACGGTCTGGTAGAAGTCCTCCTCGATGCCCAGCCGTTCCTTGAGCGACTTGTTGAACATGACGACGAAGGTGCCCAAATCATCATATGTATTGATGTCGCCGTTGATGAAGAACAGGCGGTGGTCGATGGAAAGTTGTTCGACCGCGTTCTGGTCCCACCAGGAATTCTCGAAATGGAGGGTGGAAACGGTGTTGAGGTCGGTCAGCGTCTGCTGTTCGACCATCGCCGCCATGGAAACGGCGCTGATGAAAACGACGTCGTAATCGAAGGTACTGGAACTGACCATGTTCGCGACGGTGGTGATGAGGTTGATGGAGTTGTCGAGCACGCCGGAGATTTTGCAGTTGTAATCGGTTTCGACGTGGTCGATGACCGCCTTTTTCGCGACGTCCACTTGCGACGAGTCGTCCTCTTCGCTGTAAATGACCTCGCCCGTATAGCCCTGAATGGATTGCGACCCGAAATCCCAGCTGAAGATATTGATTTCCCGTCCGCCCAAATCCACGATTTCCGGGGCGACGTTCGTCGAATCGGTCGAAACGGCGTCGGAATTGCCCGCGGGCAGGGAGGAATCGCCGGAGGGCGCGCCGCCTGCCGCTTCCTCTTCGCAAGCGCAAAGCGACAGCGCGGAAAGCAGCAACAGCGCGAGCAGGCAGGCGCCGAAACGGGTAAAGCGTGTTCTTTTCATAGGGTTCTCCTTTTTTCGATGCGTTTTCATGACACTTTAGTATACCATATTCCCCACGGTTTGTCAAGATTTCCGACCGGCGGAAATGCGAATTTATCCCCCGAAAAAAAGCGTGCCGAACGTATCGGCACGCTTGAACGCCCCTTCGGCGTTTTTTTAGGACTGCATATCCCGAATGCCCTGTTCCATTGCGGCGTTTGCCGCGTCGAGCAGCGCGGCGAAACGGGAGGCGTAGTTGGTGTCAATCGTGTAGCAAACGCTCATCAGGTCCCCCCAGTTATAAATCGGACCGAGGTCGAACAAGCGGGTGGCGAAGATGATGTCCAGCATTTCGCCGGATTCGTTGTCGCGCACGTCGCGGTACTTGAGCTGGATATCGTAGAACGCCGGGGTGACCAATTCCTGAGAGCCCATCGCAAGCGCCTCCAGCACAAGCCCGACGTTCTCCACGTCCGGCACGCCGAGCGGAATGGCGAGGTAGGAGGAGTTGTAGACGGAAACCGTGTGGTAGTAGGAATCCTGGTCGGCGAAGGTCTTCGGAATCGGCAGGACACCGATGTCGTCCTCCATGTCGCGGAAGTCGACGAGGTTGAAAAGCCCGCCCATGTAGAACAGTTCCCGCTGTTCGAGGAACGCCTTGTTGATGGTGTCCCAGGTGTTTCCGAAACGCCCGTTGTTGGCAATCATGACGTTGTCGGTCAGGTAGAAGTTGATGATTTTGTCGAGCGCGGAATAGAGTTGCTCCGGGTTTTCCTCGACGGTGATGTACGGCATATCGTTTTCGTCCTTGCTAATCATGCGAAGCCCGCCGCCGACGACTTCGACGAACACGTTATACGTTTCCGTGCCGAACGCCCACCGGTCTTTCTCGTCGAGCGTGCCGTCGCCGGTCATATCCTGTGTTGCGCCGTAGTTTTCGCACAGTTCCCGGAAGTGGTCGAGCGTCCAGTCGCCGTCGCGGACGGTCTGGTAGAAATCCTCCTCGATACCGAGGCGTTCCTTGAGCGACTTATTGAACAGCACGCACCACGTTCCGAGGTCGTCGTAGGTGTTGATATCGCCGTTGACGTAGAACAGTTTGTTGCCAATCGAAAGCTGACTGACCGCGTTCTGGTCCCACCACGAGTTCTTGAAACGGAACGTCCCGACGGTATTCAGGTCGGTCAGCGTCCCGTTCGCGACCATCGACGACATATTGATGGAATTCGCGAAAATGACGTTGTAATCGTAGGTATTGGTGGTGACCATCTCCGAAACGAAGGTCGGCAGCGTGATACCGTTGGCAAACGCGCCGTTGATTTCGCAATGGTATTCGGATTCGACCCGGTCGACGACCGCTTTCTTGGCGACGTCCACGGCGGACGCATTTTCCTCTTCGCTGTAAAGGATTTCGCCGGTATACCCGTGAATGGTCGGACCGGTGAAGTCCCAGCTGAAGATGTTCAGTTCCAATCCGCCGAGGTCGGCGACCTCCGGCGCGACGTCGCTCGACGCGTTCGAAACGGTCCCGGAACCGTCGGCGGACGGGTCGGCGGAGGAATTTGCCCCTTCCTCCGCGTCGCAGGCGCTGAGGGGCAGAACGAGGAGCAGTAGGAACGCAAGCGCCCCCGCGCAGGCACGAAACAAACGGTTCATTTTCATCGCGTGTGTTCTCCCTTTCTTCCAAATGCGGCGTATTTTTTCTCACAGGAAAAGTGTACCATCTTTTTCCGTTTTTGTCAAGTTGTTCGGGCGCAAAAAATCCATTTTCGGCGTTTTTTCCAAAAAAAGGGGACGTCCCGCGAAAGGACGTCCCCGTTTGAAACGCAAATTTCGTTTATTCCATCGACTGGAAATTGACGATGCACTCCTCCATCGCGGTTTCCGCCGCGGAGAGCAGGCTTTCGAACCGGTGCGTGTAGTTGGGGTCTATCGTATAGTACGCCGACATCAGATTCCCCCAGTTATAAGCGGGACCGAGGTCGAAGGAACGGGTAGAGAAAATCAGGTCGAGCATCTCGGCGGATTCGTCGTCGCGCACGTCGCGGTACTTCAGTTGCTTGTCGTAGAATGCCGGGGTGACGAGCTGTTGCGACTTCATCGCAAGCGCCTCGATGACCGTGCCGACCGCCTCGACATCCGGCAGATTGAGCGGAATGGCGAGGTAGGAGGAGTTGTTGACCGAAACCGTGTGGTAGTAGGAATCCTGGTCGGCGAAGGTTTTCGGAATCGGCAGGACGCCGATTTTATCTTCCATATCGCGGAACGCGGCGAGGTGAATCATGCCGCACATATAGAACAGCTCGCGCCCTTCCATGAAGGCTTTGTAGACCGTTTCGTCCCACGGATTGGAGTATTGCGAATACTTTCCGCCGTCCGCGACCATGACCTCGTCCGAGGTGTAGAATTCGATGATTTTGTCGAGCGCCGCGTACAGTTGCGTCGGGTGTTCCTTGACCGAAATGATGGGCATATCGTCGCCGTCCTTTTCGATGACGTGCAGACCGCCGCCGAGCACCTGCACGAACACGTTGTAGGTTTCCGTGCCGAACGCCCACTGGTCGTGCTCGTCAATCGTTCCGTCGCCGGTGGTATCGCGGGTGATGCCCTGACACAGTTCAATCAGGTGGTCGAACGTCCAGTTGCCGTCGCGGACGGTCTGGAAGAAATCTTCGGTGATGCCGAGGCGGTCCTTAAGGGAGCTGTTGAACAGGACGCACCACGTCCCGAGGTCGTCGTAGGTGTTGATGTCGCCGTTGACGTAGAACAGCTTATTGCCAATCGAAAGCTGTTTGACCGCGTTCTGGTCCCACCACGAGTTTTCCAGGTGGAGGCTCTCGACGGTGTTGAGGTCGGTCAAAAGCCCGTTTTTCGCCATATTCGAGAGGAAGCCGGAACCCTGGAACACGATGTCGTAATCGTACGTTCCGGTCGTGACCATTTCCCGCACCTTGTTCGCGATGACGTCGTTCGCCGGGTCGCCGCCGTCGATTTTTCCGGCGATTTCACAGTTGTAACGGTCGGACACGTCGTCGATGACCGCTTTCTTCTGCACGTCGATTTCGGAGGCGTTCTCCTCCGTGCTGTAGATGATTTCGCCGGTGTAGCCGACGATGGAATTGCCGCCGTAGCCCCAATGCCAGCAGAGGACGTTGATGGTGCGTCCGCCGAGGTCGATGACTTCCGGCTGAACGTCTTTCGGGTTCCCGGATTGGGAAACGTCCGTGGTTTGGGACGTGCCGGTGCTACTCTCCCCGGAAGGTTCCGTTTCTTCGCAAGCGCACAGCGGCAGAAGCGCGAGCACGAGAGCGAGCAACAGCGGGAGCAGACGGGATAGCGAATGTTTCATGAATGTGGTTCTCCTTACTTTAATGAACAGTTTTATTATTGACTATGTATATTCCGAAACCGGCTTATTGAATGGCTTGAATGCTTTCGACGCAATCCTCCATCGCCGCTTCCGCCGCCGAGAGAAGCCCTTCGAACCGGGAGGCGTAGTCGGTGTCGAGCGTGTAGTACGCCGACATCAGGTTGCCCCAGTTATAGGCGGGACCGAGGTCGAAGGAGCGGGTGGAGAACATCAGGTCGAGCATTTCGGCGGATTCGTCGTCGCGCACGTCGCGGTATTTCAGTTGCTTGTCGTAGAACGCCGGCGTGACGAGTTGTTGCGACTTCATCGCGAGCGCCTCGATGACCGTGCCGATTTCCTCGATGTCCGGCAGGTTGCGCGGAAGGGCGAGATAGGAGGAATTGTCGGTGGAAACCGTGTGGTAGTAGGAATCCTGGTCGTCAAAGGTTTTCGGAATCGGCAGGACGCCGATGTCGTCCTCCATATCGCGGAACGCGGCGAGGTTGATAAGCCCGCACATATAGAACAGTTCCCGCCCGTCCTTGAACGCCTTGTTGACCGTCGCTTCCCACGGATTGGGGTATTGCGAATACTTCCCGCCGTTGGCGACCATCACTTCGTCCGAGTTGTAGAACCCGATGATTTTGTCGAGCGCCGCGTACAGTTGCGCCGGGTGTTCCTTGACCGAGATGTACGGCAGGTCGTCCCCGTCCTTGTCGATGACGTGCAGACCGCCGCCGAGCACTTCCACGAACACGTTGTAGGTTTCCGTGCCGAACGCCCACTGGTCGAATTCATCGACCGTTCCGTCGCCGGTGACGTCTTTCGTGACGCCCTTGCAGATTTCAATCAGGTGGTCGAGCGTCCAGTCGCCGTCGCGGGCGGTCTGGTAGAAATCCTCCTCGATGCCGAGGCGTTCCTTGAGGGATTTGTTGAACAGGACGCACCACGTTCCGAGGTCGTCGTAGGTGTTGATGTCGCCGTTGACGTAGAACAGCTTGTTGCCGATAGAAAGCTGTTTGACCGCGTTCTGGTCCCACCACGAGTTTTCGAGGCAGAGGGTCTCGACGGTGTTGAGGTCGGTCAGGAAATTGCTTTGCGCCATTCTGGAGAGGGTGCTGGATTTGTCGAAGATGATGTCGTAGTCAAACGTGCCGGACGTGACCATATTCTGGACTTTTTGCGACAGGGTGTCGTTCGCCGGGTCCCCGCCGTCGAGGATTCCCTTGATTTCGCAATGGTAGCGTTCGGAGATGTCGTCGATGACCGCTTTCTTTTGGACGTCGAGTTCGGTCGCTTTCTCTTCCGTGCTGTAAATGACCTCACCGGTGAAACCGACGATGGAATCGCCGCCGTACCCCCAGTGCCGGCAGAGGACGTTGATGGTGCGTCCGCCGAGGTCGATGACTTCCGGCAGGACGTCGTTCGGGTTCCCGGTCTGGGAAACGGACGCGGAATCGCCGGACGCGGCGGACGAGGATTCGGAAACGGGTTCGTCCTCCCCACAGGCGCAGCACAGCAAAAGCGCGAGCACGAGCAACAGCGGAAACAGGCGGGAAAGCGGTTGTTTCATGGGTCTGATTTCTCCTTTTCGAGGCGTTCACGGAAAGAATCCCGCTATTTTATTGCCAAAATTATAACACAGTTTTTCGGATTTGTCAAGCAATTCCTGCAAAACCGTAAAAAAAGCAAAACCGAAGCGAACCGCCCCGCCAAACGCGGAAAAAGGGATTGACAAACCTGAAAAAAGGGTGTATAATACGAAATGGATTCCCGAACATACGGGACACGTTTCGACGAAAGGAACAGGTGAAACCGTTTGGCCGCGTCATTTCGGAATTTTCTCATCACATTTTTGATTGCGTCATTGCTGTTCGGCGGATTGGCCTATTTCTACTACGACGATTTGGAGGCCATGATTCCGCACCAGGACGGGGGGAACACGTCGTCGGCGACGTCCGACCCGAATTCCTCGGTCAGCGGCGCGACGTCGGACGTCGGCAGTTCGACGGTCAGCGGCGGGATTTTTCTCCCGTCCGGTCCGGACGAGGACCTCGGAGCGGTCAACGGGCTGGTCGTGAAGAAGGGGCGGGACGGAAAAGTGCTTTCCGCCAGGTTCTTGCGAATCAATTCCGCCACGAAAAAGGTCGTGACTTGCGACCTGTCCCTCGCGGCGGTGCTGTACAACCGGGTCGGGTCGCTCGTCCCGCTGGGGGATTACCTCCGAATCTATTCGATTGAGCAGGCGGCGCAGGCGGTCTGTTCGCTGACGGGTTTCCCGGCGGATTTCTATCTGGTCGTCACGCCGGATTCCGTCGAATCGCTCGCGTCGAACCTCGGAAGCGTTTCGCTCCCGCTCCGGCAGGCGATTCGCTACGTCAACCCGATTTACGGCGGGAAAACCTTTTCGGACGGCGAACTGCTCCCGTTGGATTACTATATCGAAATCCCGTCCGGCACCAATCTGTTCTCCGAAGGCACGCTTTCGATGATTTTCGGCGACTACGCCAAAGCGTATGCGTCCGGCGGGGATTCCGTGCAGGGTCCGTCCCCGGACGATGTCCTGCAGGAGGTGTATACCTATTTGCTCGGTCTGCTGAGCGGGGAACGCAAGGCGGAATTGCGGGCGGACCATGAAAAACTGGCGTCCGCGCTCTCCGGGTCGGAGACCAACATCGATTCGTCCTTCCTCGCCGAACGCGGCGAATTGCTGTTCCGATACGGCGACGAAGGGTATGCGGAGGTCGTCGTGCCGTACACCACCCGCGACAAGACCCTCCATTCCATCAAGCAGGAGACCCCCTGAAACGGGAAAACGTGAAAAAAAGACGAAAAAATCCGAAATTCCTATTGAAAAATCCGTTCGGTTGTGCTATGATAAAGGAAACTACATATACGGAGGTACGGAAAAATGGCATATTCGATTGACAAGGATTCCTGCATCGGCTGCGGCGCCTGCGCCGCGGAATGCCCGGTGGACGCGATTTCCTGCGGCGAGGACGGCAAGTACGAAATCGACGCGGACACCTGCCTGGAGTGCGGCGCCTGCGCGGGGACCTGCCCGGTCGGCGCGCCGAAGGAATAAGGCGCCTGCCGTAAGGCTTTCGGAAACGGAGATGCGCTCCATGGTCTGCGTCCACGGAGCGCATTTTCTGTCAAAGCGGTATTTCAAGATAATTTTCAGAGAGGACGTCCGTCGGTTTGGAAAGCGAAAGGCTGGAAACGGAGATAAACGGCGGTCTGGTGCTGTCGGAATACCGGTCGGGAATCCGTTTCGGGACGGACGCGCTTTTGCTCGCGTCGTTTGCGCGGGAACGCGTGACGCGCGGGGTGTGCATGGATTTCGGGACGGGCAGCGGGGTTCTGCCGCTTTTACTGCTCGCGGGCGGGAGCCGGGCGCGGTTCCTTGCGGTGGAATTGCAGGAGCGCTATGCCTTGCTCGCGCGGGAAAATGCGGAACGCAACGGATTCGCCGATTTCGTCGAGGTGCTGTGCGGGGATTTGCGGGCGTACCGGACGTTGCTTCCCGCCGGCGGGGCGGACAGCGTCGTCTGCAACCCGCCGTATCTGCCCGCCGATTGCGGGCGGAAGAATCGGGCGGCGGAAAAGCGCATCGCGTGGCACGAGGACTGCCTGCCGGTGACGGCGCTCGCGAGCGCCGCTTCGTGGGTTCTGCGTCCGGGCGGGGCGTTTCTTTGCGTCTATCTGCCGTCCCGGCTGACGTCGTTGCTTTGCGCGTTGCGGGAAAACCGGCTGGAGCCGAAACGGTTGCGCTGGGTGGTCCCGTCGCCGGGGGAGGCGCCGTCCCTGCTGTTGCTGGAGGCGAAAAAGGACGCCCGCGAGGGGTTGCGGGTGCTCCCGTCGCTCTGCCTGTACCGGGACGCGGCGCACGCGGAAAAGAGCGCGGAATCGGAAAGGATATCCGGGGCGAAAGGTTAAACGGAGAGGGGGAAAACGGTTTTGAGCGGGCTCGCGAGGGCGAAAGCCGGCGGTGTGCGTCCGGTTTTGTTTCTTTTGGTCCTTGCATTGGTCCTTCCGGCGGTGCTGTTTGCCCTGCCGAAGGGGGAAATTGCGCGTCCCGGCGCGTTTGCCGACGCGGATTCCCGGCGCGAACAGGCGCTCTCCGCCGCTCTGGAGCAGTCGGCGGGGGAGGAGCCGTCGCGCCTTTCTTCGTTCGGGAACGCTTCTCCCGAAGGCGGGGAAGGCGTGCGCTGTATCGTCCGCTTCTCCGAAACGCTCCCGGAGGAGGAACTGTCGGCGTTGCTGGACGGCGTGAACGGACGCCCGCTCGCGCAATCCTCCGAGCGGCTCTTTCAGGTGTACCTGCCCGACCCGGACGCGTTCAAGGCGCAATGCGGGGACGCCCTGCTCTACCTTTCGGAGGACCGCCTGCTCGCCTCGTCCGAACTGCCGACCGACCCGAAATTGGCGGAGCGGACGGAGTACGCCCGGCTCAATTTGTTTTCCGCGTGGGAAAGGGTCACGCCGTCCCCGGACATCCTCGTCGCCGTGCTGGACACCGGCGTCGACCGCACGCACGAGGAACTTTCCGGCGCGCAAATCCTGAGCGGTTACGACGTTTTGCAGGGTTCCGCCGGGGTATCCGCCGACCGGGACGGTCACGGGACCGCCGTGATTGGGCTGATTGCGGCGAGCGCGAACAACGGCGTCGGGTCCGCCGGCGTCGCCTACGGCGTGCGTATCCTGCCGATTCGCATCGCGGACAAATCCAAGGCGATTTACTCGTCCGACCTCATCAGCGGCATCCGTTTCGCCGCGGACGCGGGCGCGCGAATCATCAACCTGTCGCTCGGCGGGTATGAATATTCCGAGGCGGAATACGACGCGGTGCGCTACGCAATCGAACGCGGGTGTATCCTGATTGCAGCCGCCGGGAACGACGGCGAAAAGGAGCGCGCGGAGGACCCGGTTTACCCGGCGTCCTATCCGGGCGTGCTTGCGGTCGGTTCCTGCGACGCGGACGGCGCGCTGTCCTCCTTCTCACAGCGGAGCGACACGGTGGACCTGCTCGCGCCGGGCGAGAACCTTCTTCTGCTCGCGGCGGGCGGGAAAGGCGAAAACGCGTACCGCTACGCGAACGGGACGAGCTATTCCGCCGCCCTTCTGTCCGGCGTGGCGGCGCTCGCGCTTTCGGCGCTGGACGACGGCGTCCGCATGAACGCGGAGGAGCTGGAGGTCCTGCTCGCGGACGGACGGACGCGCCGGAGCGGCGTCGGGTACGGTCCGGTGGACGCGTTGCAGGCGGTCGAGGACGCGAACCTGCCCGTCGTCACAGGCGTGCGGGACGGCGTGACCTACACGGACCGCGTCACGATTCATTTCAATCGCGGCGAGGCGTTTCTGGACGGCGAGGAATTCTTCGACGGCGACATGGTGTTCCGAAGTGGCGGGCATACGCTGGTCGTCAATTCCGGGGAATTCCGCCGGACGGTCTCTTTCCGCATTCTCTACACCCCCGCGTCCTACGAAATGAACGAGGGGGAGCGAGCCGTTTCCTTTACCTACGCCGGCGGATACGCGACACTCGACGGGTTTCCGTATGTTTCCGGCGAGGAAATCACTTCGCCGGGTTGGCACCTGTTCCGCCTGACGGACCCGCTCGGCGGGACGACCGAGCACCCGTTCTATTGCGATTTCCGGGTCCCGACGGTGTCCGGCGTGACGAACGGCGGGGTATACCGTCAGCCGGTGCGAATCCGCGTTTCCGGTTCTGGGAGCACTCTGCTGGACGGCGAGGAACTGCAGGGGGAAACCGTCGTTTCCGCCGACGGGGCGCATATCCTGACCCTGTCGAACGCCGGGACGACCCGCGTCGTCCGTTTCACGCTGGATACCGGCGTGCGCCGTTTCGAAAACACGGTCGCCCGGTCCGGCGTGCTGTGCGACGTGGAGAACGGCTGGTACGCGGTTTACAGCGAAATGCTCATCGGCTTGCGGGTGTTCGACCTCGAAACCGGCGAATTCCTGCGCTTTCTGGATACGGAAACGGTGCGCGGCACGGCGCGGATTGGCGGACGGTTGCTTATTTTCGGCGAATGGCAGTTGACGGTGCTGGACCCGTCCCGCATGCGGAGCGGCGACCCGGTGCTCGCGTCCTACGAGATTCGCTGCGACGGATTCGCGAGCGTCGGCGGGGACGTGTACTGCCTTTCGGACGGAACGCTCTACGGAGTGCGCCCGGGAAACGGCGATTGGGGGTCCCCGGCGGGGGATTGCGTCCTTTCGCCGTTGCTCGAAACGAATGCCGAGGAACTGTACGCGGACGGCGAGTCGCTCTGGCTTTACGGCATCGCCGAAAATCGGTTCGACCGCTATGCGAACGGCGAAATCACGTCGTTCTACCCGACGTTTGAAGCCGCCGGAGAGCGCAAGCTGTTTGCGGACGGCATGCTGTTCTGCGGCGGGTACGCGGCGCGGACGGCGGACTTCGCGCCGACGTTCGCCTTTGCGGGCAGTCCCCTTATCGTTCTCGACGGACTGCTGTTCACGACGGAGGCGGTCTACCGCCTTGCGAACGGCGTTCTCGCGGGCGGCTACGCGGGAGATGTATCCTGTGTGACGCGGGCGGGCGGGGAAGTGTTCGTTTGCGGCGGCGCGGGCGGCATTTCCCGCTATCCGGCGGAAAACGGGTTCGGATTCGCGCCGGCGGGCGGCACGCTGCTCGCGGAAACGGCGGAAAGCGACGGCTATACGCGGTTCTTCACCCTCTACGGGCGGGGGAGCGCGTCGGATTCCGCGGCGGTCGGGAACCGTTTCGGGGCGGTTTTCCCGGCGGAACGGAAACTGCTGTTGTTCCGGGACCGGGCGCTTGAGCGGGAGGTGGAACTGCCGTTCGCGCCGGCGGGCATCTGCCTGTCCGAAAGCGGTTGCGCCGTTTGGTCGGCGGACGGCAGGCTGTTGTGGGCGGACGGGACGGTCTATCCGTTCGCGAACCCGATTCGGGACGTGTTTTTCCGCTCCGACGGATTCTGGGTGCTTGCCGGCGAACGGCTTTACCGACCGGACGGTGGCGCGTGGACGGACGCCGGCATACAAGCGGAAGCGGCGGCTGGTTCGGCGGATTTGCTGGTCTGGCTGTCCGGCGGGGTGCTTTCCGCGCAAACGGCGAACGGCACCCTGCGCGTCCCGTGCGACGCGTCGGTCCTGTATACGGACGGCACCTATATCCTCGCGAACCGCGACGTGTACCGCGCGTCCGACCTCTCGCTCGTCCGGCACCTGAACGCGGAAGTGCTCGACCTGTCCGGGCGGACGGTCCTTCTGACGAACGGGCTGTATCTGCTCGACGCCGGCACGACCGTTTTTCCGCTGGAACTCGGCGTGCTTTCGTCCTACGACGCCTGCCTCGGCGAGGCATGCGGACTGGTGCTGCTGCACGAGGGGTCGCTTTCGGTTTCCGGGTACGATTACCCGATTTGGGAACTGCCGACGCTCACCGGTGCCGACGACGGCGGACGGTACGACGCGCAAACGGTCATTCGCTACGACCGCGGATACGGATACCTCGACGGGCAGCCGCTCCGTTCCGGCGCACGGGTCACGGAACCGGGCGAACACCGGTTTCTGCTCGTACTCCCCGGCGGCATTCAGCGCGTCCGCACGTTCACGGTCATTCCGGCGGCGGAGCGAATTGCGTTTTTTAACGAACTTTACCGTTGCTCCGTCGGGGACAGCGGGCAACTCCGCGTGCGGGTCTATCCGGCAAACGCGAACCCGGTCCCGGTGGTGTTTTCGACAGATAGCGACTGTATCCGTTTAGAGGCGGACGGTCGGTTCGTCGCGCAATCGGTCGGTACGGCGACCGTGACGGCGCGGAGCGCGGACGGACGGCTGCAGGCGACCTGTGTTGTCAGCGTGCAGTCGTTGCTCTTGCGCTTTGACGAGGAAAGCGGATACCGGGTCGACCGCGAAAGCGGGTTCCTTTACGGGGTGCCGGCGGGAACGGACGCGGAGGAATTGCTTTCCCGTATCCGGTCGGACGGGAAACCCGAACTGCCGTCGGGCGTCGTCGGGACCGGCGCGGTGCTGGTTCTGCTGTCGGAGGACGGGGAGGAACTGGACCGCCTGACCGTCGTCGTGCAGGGGGATTTGGACGGCGACGGATACGTCACGTTGCTGGATTTGCAATTGCTGGAGCAGGCGCTGTCCCGCGGAACCGAAACGGACGCCCTGTTCACCGCCTCGGCGGACATCGACGAAAGCGGGAGCGTGTCGGACAAGGACGCAAACCTGCTGGAGCGCATGTTGCTCCGGGGCACGGGCAACGCGGGTCGCGGGACCCCGCCGTCCGGCAGGACCGGAACGGTCGGTATCTTCCTTCCGTCGGTCGTGCAGACCGGCTCGGCGCTGCAGGTCACGCTCTATCTCAAGGACAGCGCCCGCGCGTCCTGTGCGGGTTGCGGCGGCGCGAGCGGGCGGCTGCACTACCCGTCCTCGCTGACCTATCTCGGCGCGGAAACGTACGGCTGGGAGGTTTCGCTGTACGAATCCGGCGGCGCGGTCTCGTTCCTCGTTTTCGGGGAACGCTCGGTCGGGACGCTCCCGCTCGTGACCTTGCGTTTTTCCGTCGACGCGGAATCGTCCGGCGAAACGCTTTCGCTGGTGCTGGACGGCGGGACGGTGCTGCACAAGGGCAAGGCGTACGGCATTGCCGAGGAACGGGCGGAATTCACCCCGACGGAACGGGTCTACGGCGACGTGCAGTTGCAGGTCGTCGGCATGACCGAACCGTTTTCACAGGAAAAAAAGACCTACGAGGTCCACCTGCCGGTCGGGACCCCGGCGCTGGATTATACGGTCGTGTACCCCGCGGGCGGGTCCGTGACGGCGCGGAACACGGTGTTTGACCGCGTCGACGAACTCGACGCCGTCTTTACCTTCCGCCTGCCCGGCGGGGAAAAACTGAACTACACCGTGCACGCCGTTCGGGACGGCGCCCCGCCACCCGGTTCGGACGCGCGGCTCGCCTCGCTGACGGCGGACGGCGTCGCGTTCCCGTTCTCGCCGTCGGTCACGCTGTACGAACTGACGGTGCCGTACGGGATAGAACAGCTTGTTCTGCACTGGGAAACCATGGACGAGCAGGCGAGCGCCGTTTGCGATTCTCCGGCGCTTTTGCCGGGGAAAACGGCGGACGTAACGGTCACGGTCACGGCGGTGGACGGGACGCAAATCGTCTATACGTTGCGGGTCTATCGGCTTTCGGAGGGCGAATCGGAGCCGTCGTCCGATTCGTCCGGCGCGTCCTTCGCGCCGCCGTCGGAGCGCCCGTCCGTTTGGATATGGGTCCTGCTCGGCGCGGTCCTCGCGCCGCTGGTCGGCGGGTCGGTCGCCTTCCTCGTCCGCGCGGGGCGGAAAGAACGGAAACAATCGGGCAAACAGGGAAAGGACGGTCAAAATGGAACAGAAGGAATGGCTTGAACAGCTTGCGGGGAATTCCCCGACGCCGGGCGGCGGCGGCGCGTCGGCGCTGGTCGGCGCGGTCGCGGCGGCGCTCGGGTCGATGGTCGCGAACCTGACGGTCGGCAAAAAGAAATACGAAGCGTACGAAACGGACTTGCGGCGCCTGCTCGCCGAAACGGATTCCGTGCGCGAAAAACTCTACGGGCTTATCCGGGCGGACGCGGAGGCGTTCGCGCCGTTGGCGACCGCATACGGCATTCCGAAGGGCGACCCGTCCCGCGCCGAAACGCTCGAACGGGCGCTTCGCATCGCCGCCGACCCGCCGCTGGAAATGTTGCGCGCCCTTTCCGGTCTGCCGGCGTTGCTGGAGGAACTCTATGAAAAGGGGAGCCGGCTCGCGCTGAGCGACGTGGGTTGCGCCGCGACGTTCGGAGCGTCGGCGCTTTCCGGGGCGTTGCTGAACCTGCTGGTCAACACGCGCCTGATGCGGGAACGCGCGTATGCCGCCGCGCTGGAAAGCGAGGCGCTCTCGCTCGAACGGGAAAGCCGGGAACGGTTGCTTGCGCTGTATGCGCGCGTGGAGGAGGGATTGCGGAAATGACGGTCGAATGGAAGGGCGCGCCGGTCGCGAAGGCGCTGACGGAGTCGCTCGTCCCCCGCGTCGAGGCGCTGAAACAGGACGGAATACTGCCGACGCTCGCGGTCGTGCGGGTCGGGGAACGGGAGGACGACCTCTCCTACGAACGGGGGCTCTGCAAGCGGTTCGCCTCGGCGGGCGCCGAGGTCCGCGTCGTCGCCCTGCCCGCCGACGCGCCGCAGGAAGAACTCGAGAACACCGTCCGGACGCTCAACGAGGACGGCGGGGTGCACGGAATCCTGCTCTTTTCCCCGTTGCCGAAACGATACGACGAGGAACGGGTGCGGAAACTGCTCTCCCCCCGCAAGGACGTCGACTGCCTGACCGACGCGAACGCGTTTTGCGTCTACGCCGGAAAATGCGGTCCGGGGCTTCCCGGTTTCGCGCCCTGCACGCCGCAAGCTGTCGTCGAACTTCTGGATTTCTACGGCTATGACCTGACCGGGAAGAACGTGACGGTCGTCGGGCGGAGCGCCGTGGTCGGCAAGCCGCTCGCGATGCTGCTGCTGCAGCGGAACGCGACCGTGACCGTCTGCCATACCCGCACGCGGGACCTGCCCGCCGTCTGCCGGAACGCGGACCTGCTGGTCGTTTGCGCCGGGAAGGCGGGGCTGATCGGCGCGGACTGCCTGCGCGAGGGCATGTGCGTCGTGGACGTCGGTATCCATGTCGTCGACGGAAAACTTTGCGGCGACGTGGACGCGTTCGGCGCGTCCCGCGTCCCGCTTGACGCCTGCACGCCGGTGCCGGGCGGCGTCGGCGCGGTCACGACGGCGGTGTTGCTCAAGCATACGGTCCAGGCGGCGGAGCGCCGTGCATAAACAAGGAACAACGGAGGGTCCCATGGGATACACACAGCCTACCGATTTGAAGGAATACGAAAGGAACGTCGCCCTCGCGAAGGAGGTCGTCCGGCAGGTCGACCGCGTGGTCCTCGGCAAGCCGGAGGAGGTGCGGGAAGTCCTGCTGACCTTCCTTGCGGGCGGTCACGTCCTGCTCGAAGATATCCCCGGCGTCGGGAAAACCACGCTTGCGACGGCGTTTTCCAGAGCGATGCAGCTGGAATGCAGGCGGGTGCAGTTCACGCCGGACGTCATGCCGTCCGACCTGACCGGGTTTTCGGTCTACCGCCGCGAGGAGGAAAAATTCGTCTACCGGAAAGGGAGCGTTTTCTGCAACCTCTTGCTTGCGGACGAGATAAACCGCGCGTCGCCGAAGACCCAATCCGCCCTGCTGGAAGTGATGGAGGAGCGGAAAGTCTCGGTCGAGGGCGTGACCCGCGAAGTGCCGGACCCGTTCCTCGTCATCGCGACGCAGAACCCGTTCGGCAGCGCCGGGACGCAGCTTCTGCCCGAATCGCAGGTGGACCGGTTCATGACGGCGCTTTCGCTCGGCTATCCGGGCGCGGAGGAGGAACTGACCATGGCGATGACCGTCGGCGAGGGGAGCCGGACGGACACGGTCGCGCCGGTGTTCGGCTGTGCGGAACTTCGTGCGATGCGGCGTCAAATCCATTCGGTCTACATGAAGGACGACGTCGCCCGCTACCTCGTCGATTTGGTGCGGCAAACGCGGGACAACCCGTACTTCGAACGCGGCGCAAGCCCCCGCGCGACCGTCGCGCTCGTGAAAATGGCGAAAAGCGCGGCGTGGTACGACGGGCGGTTCTACGTCACGCCGCGGGACGTCGCCATGCAGTTCGTCTACACGACCGCGCACCGCGTATCGCTCAGCGAGAGCGCCCGCATGGCGAACCGCACGGCGTCGCAGGTGCTATTCGAAATCCTCGAAAAAACCAAGCGTCCCGCCCCGCGCGAAAAAGTGCAAACCCCATGAAAAAGGTTCTCTTTTTCGCTTTCACCTGCTTTACGTTCTATTGGGCGAGCCGCTACCGTTCGCTTGCGCTGCTGTTCCTCTGCCTTGCGGAATTGCTGCTGCTGGTGCTTTTGCCGGTCCTGCCCCGTTTGCTGAAACGAAACCTGTCGGTCCGCTTCCCGGCGGAGGAGGACGTCGCCGTGGAAGGATTGGCAAAGCCGTGCAGGGTCACGGTGCGGTGCGACGGGAGAATGCCGGTCAGCCGGGTCCGGGTGCGGTTGCGTATCTGGTACGCGCTGGACGACAAGGGGCTGGAAAAGAAGGTGTACGGCGGCGCGTCCGTCGGGGAGAACGGTTTGCCGTTCGAACTTCTTCCGGCGTATTGCGGCATGCTTTGCGTCCGCGCCGACCGGATTCGGGTGTACGACTACCTTTCGATGTTTTCCGCGTCCAAACGCGTCGACGCGGAGATGCGTATCGCGGTCTTTCCCCGCGAGCAGGCGCTGAAAATCAACTTTTCCGGCGTCGGGCAGGAGCGCGGCGGGGAGCAGGACCGACCGACGCGTGCGAACCGCGGCGACACGTCCTCGGAGGTCCGCCGCATTCGCGAATACGTTCCGGGCGACCGATTGCGGCACGTCCACTGGAACCAGAGCGCAAGGACCGACCGACTGTGGGTGAAGGAATTTGCCCCGGAGCCGGAACGGCAGGTGGACGTGCTGCTCGACCTCCGAAGGGAGAAACCGGTCGGCGCGAAGGCGTGGAGCGACTTCTATCGCCTGCTTTCCGCGTTGCTGAACGGTCTTTTGCGGGAGGAAACGTCCGTGTCGGTGCATTGGAAACCGGCGGGTGCCGTTTCGCCGCTGCAAAGACAGGTAACCGAGCCGGGGGAGTGCCGGGAACTGCTGCTCGCGCTCTACGGAACGGCGTTTTCGCAGGAGGAATGGTGGGCGCCGTCGGACGGGACCGCCTTGCGCCTGACGGCTGGACTCGCGCTGTACGCGGGCGAACACCTGCTTTGCGGGTTCCACGCGGAAAATTTGGAGGAAGAATTGCGGGAACGGACGCTTTCGCTCGTCTGACCGCGGAAAGGAGGAAACGCCGGTGCGCGGATTGCGATTCAGCGCCGGAAAGAAACTGCAGGGGAAGGAAAGCGGTCCGCTTTCCGTCGCGGCGCTGTCGCTGCTGCTTTGCGGGGTCTTTGGCGTGCTGCTGTTCCTGCACGGGGTGGGCTCGCTCTCGTTTTCGCTGGTTTCGGCGTTTCTGACGTCCGCCGTGACCGGCGCGGCGCTCTGGGCGTCCTTTTCCTATCGAAGAAAGGTCTTTTATATCCTGCTCGGCTGTATCCCGGCGCTTTGCGGACTGCTTCTTTTCTTCGGCTGGGAGGAAATCCTGTGGGAAGGGTCGACGCTCGTCGGCGCGCTGACCGGCGCGGCACAGCGGGCGGACCTTCCGCTTTTCGCGTTCCTGTTTTCGCTGCTTTTGACGGTCCTGCTGTTCCTTCTGGAGTGCTGTTTGCGCTTCCATCTTCCGGCGGTGCTTTTGACGGCGGCTCTGCTCGTCGCGTCGCCGCTGCTCGGCGTTTCCGTCGGGGTCGGGACGGTGTTTCTGCTCGCGGTGTTCCAACTCGGTTTCTGGGCGTATGACGCGGCGGGTCGGAAGGGAGGACGCGCCCCGTCGGCGGGTCGCTTGGCGGGAAAGTGCGCGCTCGCGCTCGCGGCGGCGCTGTCACTCTCGTCGCTGGTCGCCCTGCCGCTCGCCTACCGTTGCGAACAGCCGCTCTACGATTCCGCGTATGCGGCGGAAGGGTTCGTGCGGGACAACCTGCGCCATATCGCCGGGCGGGAAAGCAAGCCCGTCGTCGGCGGGAAAATCAACACCGGCAACGTCTACCACTTCGGCACCCGTCATCTTGCGCTCACGATGGACCGTCTACCGTCGAAATCCCTCTACTTGCGCGGATTTGCCGGCGGGGAATACCTCGGCGGGGATTGGGCGGAGGCGAACGAAACGTCGCTCGCGGACGAGGTGATGGACGGGGTGTTGCTGTCGCACGTGAGTCACTCGTCCAACTTGTTGCCGTGGCAGCTGCCCGGGCAACCTTCGGCGTACGATTTTTTGGAGTCCTCGGTCTATCTGGCGTATACGACCGTCGGCGACCCGGTGTATACCCTCGACGTGACGCATTGCAGCGGGGTTTATGAAACGGTCTAT